>JBDHQH010000120.1:0-11091 GCA_039806935.1 Verrucomicrobiota bacterium | reverse complement strand
TTAGCTTCATTGGTGTCTTCCTTTCATTGTTTGTGTGTTGTGTTTCGCGAGCCGGCTCCGTTCACGCACCGGTTTCTCCAGAACGCTTGCGGGCCAAAAAAAGCAGCGGGGCTGCAAGTAGTATTCCGATTGCCCATATAATGTACCTGGCGCGAAGCTTTGCCCCTTTTGGCTTGGCCGCTTGCTTATGCGGATCCAGCGTAGGTGTCGGATCTTTGCCATTCAAAGAAACCCGATACTCGTTCGAAATGTAATATTGAAACTCAGCTCCCGAGCCGGTGTACGGGATCAGCGAGAACGCACTTTCCGGAAGTGGAGCGGCAGCCGCTGCGACATTGATGATGCGCCAGCGATACAGAGGACCCTTTCGGGGTCCGCCCCGCTGTTGCGAGTAGGCTTCAATTGTGCTTGGCAGGTATGTCAGCGGCAAAGCGGTGTCGTAAGAGTACTCATAGATAACGGTTGAATCAGGAGGTGTGTTCGCAGGTTTCTTGATGCGCCTGCGCTCGACGACGAGTTCCGAGGCGCGACCGTCAAGTCCGGCAGTTAGAACCGCGCTAAATACGGATTTTTCCTCGACATTGGTGACGGAGCAACTATTGTGTTGCCAACGTATCGAAGCAATGGGGGCTTGTTGAAATCCCATGTTCAGAATTCTGGCGGCCTCGGTTCGCGCCTTTAAATGAAACAAGGCGTCGGCGGAATTTCCCTGTTCCCTCGGATTATGCGTATTAGTCCAGACGTATAGCGCGTTGAATTCCTTGACCCAGTAGTTGCTTCCGAAACGGCTCACGACTATTCCATAAGAATCGGCAGTGGCGGTCGGAGAGGCGATGGGGCTATTGGCGTGGCCAAGAAAAAGCGCGCCGGGCTGATACTTCATGCGGTAGTAATTGGTACTTTCCGCATTAGACAGTTGCTCCTCTGTCCAGGTCAAATCGCTCAAGGTGGGCGGCGAGGAAACAAATGCCTTGAACGATTCGACCGGGGATTCGCTGCCGCCGGCTCGGAACGAGCAGATGAGCGCCCATTCGATGGCGATGACAACGAAGGTCCGCCCCGTCGAAGCCAGGCGCCATGGGCGATGCGAGAGTTTGCGCCCAGGCGCAATGGGGGCGAGCGGGGCGGCGCCGATCCGAGCCCTCGGCAGACATCGCATCGCCTTCAGGAGCGCAGTGATTTGATCAGGCTTCATTTCGCAGCCCCGTTCGTTGTGGGTGGTTCATTGATAAAGCCTGCGGCGCGGCCAGAGCACGCGGCGTGCCTCCCCGGGTGGCGCAATACCGCGAATGCGGCGTTTCCATCACCGCCATACTTGGATACGGAAACGACTTCCCACCCCTGGGAGGCCCAGCGAGAAACAGCGCGGCCGCCGCTACCAGGACGAGCCTTGAGGTGGGGCCGCGGGCGGCATGCATGCCTGACGCTCCGCCCGCGCCCCAGTTGTACCGCGCGTTCATGCCAAAATTCCAGAGAGTCACGATTAAGATGGCCAGCAGGTTCGATATATACAGGTTCCAGCCAAGCCAAGTGTGGAATACATGGAGCAGCACGACGGCAAAGACGATGCCGGATCCGCAAATCGCGTTGAACAATAGCAGACGCCTAAGAATCCCTCGAGGCGGAGCATTATCGTTGGTTCTCCGGAATGTCCAGAGATCGTTCCAGAGGAAATTGTTTATCAAGGCGGTTTCGGCTGCGCAGACCTTGCTCAGGGTGAGGTTTAATCCCAGAGACTTGGGGTCGGCCAGAAGATAAAGGGCAACCATGTCCACGACTGTGCCGCTTCCACCGACCATGCAGAACTTGATGAATTGCGGAAGGCGCTGGGAATGACTGAGCCGCGTGAGCAAGCTGCGGATTATCCAGGGTCCGCTTTTGGCCATCGTTTGTCCGGCCCCCGCTGGCGCTTGCCCTTGCACTCTTGATTTCGAGGCATTCATGATTCCCGCAGGCACCAGGAGTCGCCGCCCCGTGACGCAAGGCACAATGGCCGCCGGCAGCCCGCCCAATGGCGCCAACATCTCCAATCGGTGCGGCCACCCTATCGCACTGCCGAGGTCGCGGTCTAGAAAAAAATGTTACAAAAAATGACGTTGAGGGGGGGGGCGGCACGGGCTATGCTCATGGTTGTTACAGCCGCCGCCTCCTTGACGGACTAAGCCAGTCGCTCAGCTTGCGATCCTCCCGCTCTGCGGTTTTGAGCGTGTCCGCTGGTGAAGGCGTACTGACAGCAACCTGGTGACGATCGGCGTCTTGAGCCGGCCCGGCAAGCTGCGCCAGCAATTACTGTCATTGCAGTGTCGGGCGGGACAAGCTGTGTCGGGAACAGCAACCACGCCGAGACGCCATTTTTCTCATTTGCCAGGCGGCAAGGATTTGAGGTTGTTCTTTGGCAGAACTTCCGTACGGCATTTTTCATAACCGCGCCTTTTTTCTTTTAAAGGATGACTGCGTCTCTACAATTCTCGCGAAGCCTTGAGTCAAGGCCGTCTCGAGTGATTGGAAACATATATGAAATTAGCGTCGCACCCGCACCCGTTATTGAATCTTAAGAGCATCTGCTTTTTCTCACTCCTTTCCGCGATTGCGGCCACGAGCTCCGCTTTGGCCTGGCAGCCGGCCTCAGGGCCGCTCAAAACCCGGTGGGCGGACGACGTCTCGCCCGATAAAGTGCTGCCGGAGTATCCCCGCCCGGGGATGGTCCGGAAAGATTGGATCAATCTGAACGGCTTGTGGGATCTGGCGATCACTCCGCGCGCCGCGGAGAGGCCGGCGCAATTCACGCGGCAAATTCTGGTGCCCTTTGCGGTTGAGTCCTCGTTGTCCGGAGTGATGGAGGCGGTGCGCGAGAACGATCGGCTTTGGTATCGCCGCCGCTTTGAGATTCCGAAGCGCTGGCTGGGCCAGCGAGTTCTGCTCCATTTTGGGGCGGTGGACTTTGAAACGGTGGTGTATGTGAACGGCACGCGCGTGGGCGAGCATCGCGGGGGTTACGACGCGTTTTCTTTTGATGTGACCGAGGCTCTCAAACCGGGGAGGGAGAACGAACTGGTCGTTGCGGTTTGGGATCCCACCGATGCCGAGACGCAACCGCGGGGCAAGCAGGTGCGCAAGCCGCACGGGATCTGGTACACGCCCACCAGCGGGATCTGGCAGACCGTCTGGCTGGAGCCGGTGCCGGCGGCCCACATCCAATCCCTGAAGATCACCACCGATATTGATCGAGGCACGGTCACGGTCGCCGCCGCCACGCCTTCGCTGCTCGGACAATACGATCTCGAGGCTGCCATTCTGGAGGGGCGCAAAGCGATTGCCAAGGGCAAGGCTTCTCCCGGAGGCAAGGTCACGCTGCCGGTGAAGAAGGCCAAACTCTGGACTCCCGAACAGCCGCACCTCTATTCGCTCGCGGTGAGTCTAAAGCTGGGATCCAAAACGGTCGATCGCGTGGAAAGCTATTTCGGGATGCGCAAGATTTCCCTGGGGAAAGACGAGCGTGGTTTCACCCGCCTGTTGCTCAACGGCAAACCGTACTTTCAATTTGGTCCGCTGGACCAGGGCTTTTGGCCGGACGGTTTGTACACGGCCCCCACCGACGAGGCGCTGCGTTTTGACATCGAGATGACCAAGAAGCTGGGGTTCAACATGGCGCGCAAACATGTGAAAGTGGAGCCGGATCGCTGGTATTATTGGTGCGACAAACTGGGCTTGCTGGTGTGGCAGGACATGCCCAGCGGCGACAAGTATATCCGGCCCGACGAGCCGGACATCCAGCGCTCGCCGGAATCGGCCCGCCAATTTGAGCGGGAGCTGACCGCGATGATTGAGGGTTTGGGCAATCATCCGTCCATCGTGATCTGGGTGCCCTATAATGAGGGCTGGGGCCAATGGGACACCGCGCGAATCACAGGGATGGTGAAGGAGCTTGATCCGACCCGGCTGGTGATCGACACCAGCGGCTGGGCGGATCGCGGGGTGGGGGACATCAATGACATGCATAAGTATCCCGGCCCCGGATCCCCGGAACCGGAGGAAAACCGGGCGATTGTGCTGGGCGAGTTCGGCGGCCTGGGGTTGCCGCTCAGCGGGCATACCTGGCAGGCGGAGAAGAACTGGGGTTACCGCAGTTACACCAATTCGGCTTCGCTCACGGAGGCTTATTTGGATTTGATCACCAAGCTGGTTCCGCTGGTTGGGGAGAAAGGCCTTTCGGCCGCGGTGTACACCCAAACCACGGACGTCGAAATCGAGGTCAACGGGTTGATGACGTATGACCGGGAGCTGGTCAAAATGGACTGGAAAAAGATTGCCGCGGCCAATCGCGTTGAAGCCACGCGCAATCGGGCCGCCAGCATGACCCGCTGATCGCCAGCTCGTGGCCAAATGAATCTCCCGGGATTCAATTCAACCCGACTCCGGGCCTCCGGGCCGGATGGTCCGGTCGGGCCGGGGGCGTTTCGGGCGGCGATCTTCTGTGTGCTCGGCCTATGGCTGCCCCTGGTCACGGGCGGATCGCTGGCGGCGGGTCCGGCGCGCGTGCTCTACGTCGCACCCGGGGGCAGCGATCAATGGTCGGGAAGCCGCGCCGCACCAAACCTTTTTCATACGGACGGCCCGCTTGCCACAGTGGAGCGCGCGCTGGAGATCGGCAGAACCGGTTCGCTGGCGGGGGATGGCGTCGCGGAGCGCCGGATTGTATTGCGCGGCGGCCACTATTTTTTGAGCGCGCCGCTGACGATCCGGCCGGCTGATTCCCGTACCACCGTCGAAGCGTTCGAGGGCGAGGAGCCGATCCTCAGCGGGGGCGTCCGGGTCACGGGATGGAAACCCGCCGAGGTGGGGGGGAAGCGGGTTTGGGCGGCGGAGATTCCCGCGGTTCTCCGCGGCCAGCCCTTCCACGCGCTGTGGGTCAATGGACGCCGGGCTGCGCGGGCGCGTTACCCGAGCCAGGGATATCTCGAAATCGCCGCCCCGCTGGATCCCTCCACCGACTGGACGCATGGCCATCTTTCGTTTCAATTCAAGCCGGGGGACCTGCAAAACTGGCCTTCGGCATCCGAGGCTGAAGTCATCGTGATGAGTCGCTGGGTCGAATCGCGCCTGCCGGTTTTCACAATCGATGTGGCGGATCGCTCGGTCCATTTCACGAAACGATCCGTGTTTCAACTCCAGGCCGGGGATCCTTATTATTTGGAAGGTATTTTTGCCTTCCTCGACACGCCCGGCGAATGGTGCCTGGATGCCGCTGCCGGGAAAGTTTATTACCTTCCCCGCCCGGGGGAACAGTTGCGGAAACTGGAGGCGATCGCGCCCGCGCTCTCGCGCTTGCTCCAGTTTGAGGCGGATCCGGCGGGTGGGACATGCGTTTCCAACGTGCTTCTGCGCGGGCTGACCCTTGCGCATGCCGAGTGGCGTCTGCCGGAGCCGGAGCCCGGATTGGCAGAAGCCGGGCCGTTCCAGGCCAGCGCGAACGTCGGCGGCTTTGCCCAGGCGGCCATTGGCGTGCCCGCCGCCGTAACGGCGGCGGGACTGCGATCGAGCCGCCTCGAGAATTGCCGGTTTGTCCATCTGGGGAGCTACGCTTTGGAGTTGGGCGCGGGGTGCGTGGGCAACACCGTGACCGGTTGTGATTTCAGGGACCTGGGCGCGGGGGGCATAAAAATCGGGGAGGGCAGGGTGGGCGGGCCAGCCGAGACGGCGCGCGAGAACGAGATCAGCGATTGCCGCCTGGTCGATGGCGGGAAGACCTTTCACAGCGCCGTCGGCATCTGGATCGGGCAATCCCCCGGCAACCGGATTCTGCACAATGAGGTGGCCGACTTTTATTACACCGGGCTGTCGGCGGGATGGACGTGGGGATACGGCGCGGCGCTGGCCAGCAACAATCTCATTGCGTGGAACGAGGTGCATCACATCGGGATCAAGTCGGATGGCGACGGGCCGATCCTCAGCGATATGGGAGGCATATACACCCTGGGCCGGCAACCGGGCACGATCATCGCCAGCAACCGGTGGCATGACATCGCCGGGCGGCGCTACGGCGGCTGGGGCATCTACTTCGATGAGGGGAGCAGCGGGATCGAGGCTTTCAACAATGTGGTCTGGCGCACCACGCACGGTGGATTTCATCAGCATTACGGCGCCACCAACCGGGTGTATAACAATGTGTTCGCCTTGGCCCGCGTTCACCAACTCCAGCGGACCCGTTCCGAGCCGCACATCAGCTTTTATTTTCAAACCAACATCGTTTATTTCGACACCGGCGCGCTGCTGGGCGGCGACTGGTCCGGTGGACAGTTCGTGATGGAGAATAATGTGTACTACGACCGCCGCGCGGCTGGCGCGCGGGATTTTCCGCTGGGGCCGTGCTCGTGGGAGGAGTGGCGCGCGCGGGGGCATGACACGAACTCCCTCCTTGCGGATCCCCGGTTTGTGGATGCGGAGCATTACCGCTTCCAGCTTCAATCCAACTCGCCGGCGCTGCCGCTGGGCTTCCAGTCTTTCAATCTGGAGGCGGCGGGGCCGCGCTCGGCAAAAAGAGATTTATGAAACGATTCGCCCCTATTTGTTGCCTGGTGCTTGCCATCGCGTGTGAATCATTGGCCGCCACCTCGGTGGAGCCGGTGGAATTGCGTTGTGAGTTGTTGCGCGATCCCGTCGCCGTGGATGCAGCCCGGCCGCGGCTAAGCTGGGTGTTGCGCGCGGGCGATCCCGCCGCGCGGAGTCAAAAGCAAACTGCCTACCAGGTGCTGGCGGCCAGTTCCGCGGCCCGGCTGCGCTCGGGCCAGGCGGATCTTTGGGATTCCGGGAAGGTGAGTTCCGACGAGTCGGCGCGGGTTGTATATGAGGGTCTGGCGCTGGCCTCGGGCCAGCAATGTTTTTGGCGAGTGCGCGTCTGGGACGAGGGCGGGCGGGTGAGCGCCTGGAGCGCTCCAGCCCGCTTCGCCGCCGGGTTGACCCCGGCCGATTGGCAGGGCCAATGGATCGGCCGGGATGAGGCGGCCCAACGAACCCAGTTTACCGACGCCGACTGGATTTGGTTTCCCGAGGGCCGGGCGGACCTGGCGGCCCCGGTGGGGACTCGTTATTTTCGGAGAACCTTTGAGCTGCCGTCTGGCGCACGGGTGCGGAGCGCCCGCTGGCTGATTACCGGCGACAACTCATTTGCCGGCTATGTCAATGGCGCCGAGGCCGGCAATGGCTCGAATTTTAAGGTGGTCTCGGATTTCGATATCAAGAAGCTGCTGCGTCCGGGGAAAAATCTCCTCGCGGCCGAGGTGAGAAACATCGGCGACGCTCCGAACCCGGCGGGCTTCATCGGCCGGCTCCGGATTGAGTTTGAGAACCATGAGCCAGCCATCATCATTCAAACCGACGAAACCTGGCGTTCCTCCGCCGAGGCCCTGCCTGGCTGGGAGCGGCCCGATGTCGATGACTCCACCTGGCTCGCCGCGCGAAGCCTGGGTCAGGCCGGGATGAAACCCTGGGGCGACCTGGGCGCGCCGGAAGACCGCCGCTTGCCGGCGCGCTGGTTGCGCCGGGAGTTTTCCCTGCACAGCCCGGTGCGCCGGGCCGTGCTTTACGCTTCCGGCCTGGGTCTGTCCGAGTTTTATCTGAATGGCCGGCGCATCGGGGACGCGGTGCTGTCGCCGGGCTTGACCGAGTATGACAAACGGGTTTTTTATGTGGCGCACGACGTGACGTCGCTGCTCCAGTCGGGCGCCAATTGTCTGGGTGCGGTGCTGGGCAACGGGCGTTACTTCGCCCCGCGCTCGCAAAGCCCGACCGCCACCCGCGATTACGGCAGCCCCAAGCTGCTCTTGCAGCTTAATCTGGAATTCACAAACGGCGCCGCCGCCACGCTGGTCAGCGACGGGAGTTGGAAGCTCACCAGCAACGGCCCTATTCGGGCCAACAACGAATACGACGGCGAAGATTACGACGCGCGGATGGAGCTGCCTGGCTGGGATTTGCCCGGTTACGATGACTCCCGGTGGTCGGCCGCCGAAATTGTGGCCGCGCCGGGCGGTTTGTTGTCGGCAGAACCGATCGCGCCGATTCGGGTGGTGGAGGAGATCAAGCCGGTGTCCATCACCGAGCCGCAGCCAGGTGTTTTCATCTTCGACATGGGACAAAATCTGGTCGGCTGGTGCCGGCTTGAGGTCACTGGGCCGGAGGGCGCCGTGGTGGCTTTGCGCCACTCCGAGACCCTCAAACCCGATGGCACCCTGTACCTCGCCAACCTTCGCGGCGCGAAAGTGACGGACCACTACACGCTGAAGGGCAAGGGCCTGGAGATCTACGAACCCCGGTTTACGTATCACGGTTTTCGATTCGTCGAGGTCACCGGTTTTCCGGGCCGGCCCGCGTTGAACACCTTGCGCGCCCGGGTTGTCCATGATGACCTGACGCCGGCCGGCGGCTTCGCCTGCTCTGAGACCATGCTTAACCGGATCTACACGAATGTGATCTGGGGGGTGCGGGGCAACTATCGCAGCATCCCCACGGATTGCCCGCAACGGGACGAGCGCCAGGGCTGGCTGGGCGACCGCTCGGCGGAATCCAAAGGGGAGACCTACCTGTACAACATCCACGCCCTCTACGCCAAATGGCTGCGGGACATGGCCGACGCGCAAAAAGAATCCGGCAGCGTGCCGGATGTCTGCCCGTCCTATTGGCCGATCTATTCGGATAACGTCACCTGGCCCAGCAGCACGGTCATCATTCCCTCGACGCTGCTGCTTCAATTCGGCGACCCGCAACCCATCGAGACGCACTACGAGAGCGCGCGACGCTGGATGGATTATATGGCCGGGTTCATCACCAATGGGATCATCCGGCGCGACTCGTACGGCGACTGGTGCGTGCCGCCGGAGGATCCAACGTTGATCCATTCGAAAGACCCGCTGCGCCAGACCGATCGCGCCCTGCTGGCGACGGCCTACTTTTATTACGACGCAACCTTGATGGCGCGCTACGCGAAAGGGCTGCGCCGCGAGGCCGAGTCCGAGCGGTTCGCCCGGCTGGCCGAGGCGCTCAAGGAGGCCTTCAACCAGCGCTTTCTCGACCGCGAAAAGGGCTGCTACGATAACGGCTCGCAAACCTCCTGCGTGCTGCCGCTGGCTTTCGGCCTGGTGCCCGAGGAATGCAAGGCCCGGGTGTTTGACCATCTGCTCGCCAAGATTCGCGACGAGAGCCAAGGGCACATCGGCACTGGTCTCATCGGGGGCCAGTGGCTGATGCAGGTGTTGACGCGCAACGGGCGTCCGGATATCGCGCTCCAAATCGCCATGCAAACCGGCTATCCGAGCTGGGGCTACATGGTGGAAAAAGGCGCGACGACCATCTGGGAGTTGTGGAACGGCGACACCGCGGATCCGGCGATGAACTCGGGGAACCACGTCATGCTCGTGGGGGATCTGGTAACCTGGCTCCACGAGGATCTGGCCGGCATCGCACCCGACCCGGCCGCGCCCGGCTTCAAACATGTGATCATGCGTCCGCAGCCGCTCGAGCGGCTCCGCTTCGCCGAGGCCTCTCACCTGTCGCCCTACGGACGGATTGCCAGTCGCTGGGAGCGCAACGCCGGCAAATTTGCATGGCGGGTCGAGGTGCCGGTGAACAGCCGCGCCACCCTTTACGTGCCGGCGCGCGGCCCCGGAGAACTCACCGAGAGCGGCTGGCCCCTCGCGCGAGCCAAAGGCGTCAAGGTTTTGTCCGCGGCGGAACCGGGGCGGGTGGCGTTGGAGGTTGGCTCCGGCGTCTATCGCTTCGAGGCTCCGTTCTGATCCACCGGGCGGACGCCTCCGCCCGCCCGGCTTAAAGCAGATGGCAGAACATGGCGTCCCGCAGCTTGGGCTCAAACCAAGTGCTTTTGGGCGGCATGATCCCGTTTTGATCTGCTATGGCCATCAGGTCGTCCAGACTCGTGGGGAACATCGAGAAAGCGCACGAATGTTCTCCCGAGTCCACCAGCTGGACCAATTCGTCGGTTCCGCGAATGCCCCCGACGAACTGGATCCGTTTGCTGGTGCGGGGATCTTCGATCCCAAAAATGGGGGCGAGAACATGTTTTTGCAGCAGCGTGACATCCAGGTTCCCGGCGGGATCGGACGCCTCCAGAAACTCGGGCCGGAAGCGCAGGATCCGCCAGGCGCCGCGCGCGTAAAGGGACAGTTCGTGTTTTTGGGCAGGGGTTGAGAGGCTCGTCTCGGCGATGCAAAAAACTCGGGCGAGTTCAGCCAGGGCGTGTTCGGGCGTCAGACCGTTCCAATCCTGGAGCACCCGGTTGTAGGGCAGGATCCGGACCTGGTCGTGGGGAAAGAGCACGGATAAAAACCAGCCGCTCTGGCCGCGCCCGTTCAGGGAGTTGAACACCCGCGCGGCGGCCGCGCAGCGGTGATGGCCATCCGCAATGTAGGTCGGCCCCGCCGCGGAGAGCCGGGCCTGCAGCAACTCCAGTTCCGGCGGATTGCGAATCACCCAGGCGGTGTGCCGGACGCCATCGGCCGCGGTGAAATCAATTTCGGGAGATGCATCGGTTCGGCGCGCCATGAACTCCGCGAGGACGGGGTCGGCTCGATACACTAAGAAGACCGGGCCCGTTTGGGCGCCCAGGGCTTCGATGTGCCGAACCCGATCGTCTTCTTTATCGGGCCGGGTGAACTCGTGCTTCTTGATCGTGCCGGCCAAATACTCCTCGCAGCTCGAGACCGCCACCAGTCCGGTCTGTGAATGCCGCCCCATCACCTGGCGATAGAGGTAAAAGCAAGGCTGCGGATCTTGCCGCAAGGCGCCTTGCTTGATCAGGGCGCGGAAATTGCGCCGGCCTGTCTCGTACACCGCCGGCGCATACGGATCGGTCGAGCGGGGAAGATCGATTTCGGGCTTGCTGACATGCAGGAAGCTCAAGGGATTGCCCGCCGCCAGCGCGACGGCCTCGTCCGAGGACATCACATCGTACGGGAGTTCGCAAATGCGGCTCGCCAGTTCAGGCTTTGGCCGCAGCGCCGCAAAAGGTCGTATGGTCGCCATGAATGGCGCGCAACATACGCCGAATGCCTCGCGGTGCCAAGTCGCCCGGCGGTGATT
>JBDHQH010000119.1:0-11100 GCA_039806935.1 Verrucomicrobiota bacterium | reverse complement strand
CCCGCAACTGAGCAGGGCGTCAAAGCCAACTGTCATCCCAGAGGGGCGCCAGCTCATAAAATACCCATACGTGTCCCTGGCGGTGGCCGTAGTCTTTCGACCCAGGAGGGATGGCGGCGCCCGACACTGGCCTCCCGCCGGGATGCGCAGCGAAGCCCATCGCGATCTCATTGTTTTGAAGGATGGGCTTGCGGTCCCGGTTTGGCTATGTTGGTTTCGCTGACGTTGATCACTCGTGTTTCAACGCGTTGATAACCAATGAAGTTTGAATGACCGTCCAAATGAACCCGATAAAAAACGTCTCTTGTCGTGGCGCCTGGCTGGGCGCGCTCGCGGCGCTGATCATTCCCGCCTTCGCGGCTCAGGCTGAAGTCTTGCGACCGCCCGCCGTTCCCCTGGTGACTTGCGATCCATATTTCAGCGTTTGGTCGCCCGCGGATGTGCTGCCGGGAGCGGACACAACGCATTGGACCGGGAAGCCGCACCGGCTGACCAGCCTGGCGCGGATAGATGGCAAGACCTTCCGTTTGATGGGAGCCGAACCGACGAGTGTGTTGGCGCTGCCGCAAACCGGGCTGGAAGTGTTGCCGACCCGGACGATTTACAGTTTCGAGGGTGGCGGTGTGAGCCTCTCGCTTACTTTTCTCACCCCGGCGTTGCCGGACGATCTGGATATCCTGTCCCGCCCAGTGACGTATTTGACCTGGCGAGCCCGATCCACAGATGGCCGCGAGCATCGGGTGCAGGTCTATTTCGACGCGAGGGCCGAGCTGGCGGCCAATGAGCCTGAACAGTCCGTTGCCTTTGAGCGAGTCCGAGTGCGGGATCTGGCGGTCTGGAGGGTGGGATCGGTCGAGCAACCGGTGCTGCAAAAAAAGGGGGATGACCTGCGCATCGACTGGGGCCACTTGTATGTGGCGATGCCCGCGGGGGAGAAGCCCGAGTCCCAGGCTGGGTCGGGGGCGGAGTGCCGGGGAGCGTTTGTGGCTTTGGGCAAGCTGGCCCCCACGAGGCGGGCGGCGTTAGGAGAACAGCCCGCCGCCGAGGGGGTGATCGCGTTTGCAGCCGATCTTGGGAGCGTGAAAAACGCGCCCGTCTCGCGTTGGCTCATGCTGGCCTACGACGATCAATACTCGATCCAATACATGTGGAAGAACCTGCGCCCTTACTGGCGCCGGAACGGATGGGCGGCAGCGGATCTGTTGCGGGCCTCGGCCCGGGATTATTTTGCGCTTCAGCGGCGTTGCGAAGCCTTCGACGCCGAATTGATGTCGGACTTGCTGCAGGCGGGCGGCTCGCGTTACGCGCAGATCGCGGCGCTGGCGTATCGGCAATGCTTTGCCGCCGGCAAATTTGTGGCGGATGACAACGGCCAACCGCTCCAGTTCTCGAAGGAAAATCACTCCAACGGATGCATCGGAACCTCCGATATCTTTTACCCGATGTCCCCGCAATTCCTCCTGTTCGGGCCATCTTTGGCCAAGTCTTTTCTCGTTCCCTTCCTGAATTACGCCGCGAGCGAGCGTTGGAAGTTTCCCTTCGCCCCGCACGATCTGGGCACCTATCCCAAAGCCAATGGGCAGGTCTATGGCGGCGGTGAACGAACCGAAGTCAATCAAATGCCGGTCGAGGAAACCGGCAACCTGCTCATCCTCATGGCCGCGGTCGCCGAAATGGAAGGCCAACCGGACTTCGCCAATCTTTACTGGCCGCTGCTGGAAAAGTGGGCCGGATATCTAAAGCAGAAAGGATTTGATCCGGAAAACCAGCTCTGCACCGATGATTTCGCCGGGCATCTGGCGCACAACGTGAATCTGAGCGCCAAGGCGATCTGCGGGATTGGCGCGTTTGCCAAACTCTGCGCGCTGCGGGGCGACACGGCGAAAAGCGAAGAGTATTTTGAGCTGGCGCGGGGCTTCGCGCGGCGCTGGATGCGGGAAGCAGACGATGGCGGCCATTTCCGGCTCGCCTTCGACAAGCCCGGAACCTGGAGCCAAAAGTACAACTTGATTTGGGATCGCATTCTGGATCTGGACCTTTTCCCCGCCGAGGTGGCGAAGCGCGAGATGGCCCATTACCGGAAGATGCAGAACCCCTACGGTCTCCCGCTGGACAATCGCAAACCCTACACCAAACTCGACTGGATCACCTGGACGGCTACGCTCACGCGGGATCGCGGGGATTTCGAGGCTTTGGTGGAGCCGGTCTTTAAATTCCTGAGCGAGACGCCCAATCGCTCTCCGATGACCGATTGGTACCGGACACAAGATGCCACCAAAGTGGGTTTCACCGCACGTCCCGTGGTGGGCGGGGTGTTTGCGCAGATGCTTTATGACAAGGCGGTGTGGCGCAAGTACGCGCAACGTGAGCGCATTCACGCCTCGGGGTGGGCTGCCATTCCGGAACAGCCCCGACTGCGCACCATGCTTGCCGCCGCGGATCAGCAGCCGGCTGTATGGCGCTACACAACTTCCCAGCCCGGCTCCAACTGGTTTGCTGCCGACTACGATGATTCCTCCTGGAAGGAAGGCCGAAGCGGGTTTGGCACGGAAGGCACTCCCAACGCCATCGTGGGGACGGTTTGGAAATCTTCCGACATCTGGCTGCGGCGGGAAATCAACCTGCCGAAACAAAATCTTGCGAATCTCGCGGCCTGGCTGCACCACGACGAAGACGCCGAGGTTTACCTCAATGGCACGCTGGCGCTAAGGGGGCGTGGCTTCTCCACTGATTATGCGATGTTTCCCTTGAACGGCCGCGGCGCGGCCGCTTTGAAGCCGGGCAAAAATCTGATCGGCATTCACTGCCATCAGACTGGGGGTGGCCAATACATTGATTTTGGCTTGGTGGGCGTTGAAATCAAGTGAGCGCCAGGATCGCTGGAAGGTTGAGGCACCGGTGTCAGGCCTGAACTGGCAAGCGGCGGGTTTCAAGGGAGGGACGGTCGCTTTGTTTCATCGCTTTATGAGATGGCGGCGGGAAATAATTCCTGACAGGTTTCTTGAAAGTATGAGACTCGTAAAATCTGTCTTCGTGTTGGCCGTGGCGGTCGCATCAACGGTCATCACGGCGGTTCCCGCGCGCGCGGCCGGCGAGCGCCCGAATTTTCTTATCGTCCTGGCCGACGACTGCACCTACAACGATCTCCCGCTGTACGGCGGCCAGAATGCCCGCACGCCGCATTTGGACACGCTGGCCTCGCAAGGTCTGGTTTTTAACCGGGCATACCTGAGCATGGCAATGTGCCAGCCCTGCCGCTCGGAGCTTTATAGCGGGCAGTTTCCGTTGCGCAACGGCTCCGCCTGGAATCATGTCCCCAGCCGCCCGGTCACCCGCAGTCTGCCGCAGTATCTTGGCGCTCTGGGCTATCGGGTGGGGCTGGCGGGCAAGGTGATGGTCGGGCCGAAGGAGAGTTATCCTTTCGAAGATGTGCCGGGCTTTGACGCGAACTGCGTGCGCAACCCAACGCGGCCTCACAACCTCGAGGGGGTGCGCGAGTTCATCACGCGCAGGCGTGACCAACCGTTCTGCCTGGTGGTCGCCTTGGTGGAGCCGCATGTGCCCTGGGTGATGGGTGATGCCTCGCAGTATCCTCCAACCAAAATCCAACTCCCCCCTACCCTTGCGGACACCCCGAAAACGCGCGAGGATTTCGGCCGCTACCTTGCCGAGATCACCTACATGGACGGCCAGGTGGGCTCCATTTTATCAGCGGTCGAGCAGGCCGGTGCGGTTGGCGGCACTCTGGTGCTTTTCACCAGTGAACAGGGATCGCAATTCCCCGGTAATAAATGGACTTGCTGGGATACCGGACTGCACACCGGGCTAATCGCCCGCTGGCCGGGCCATGTGCCGGCCGGAAAGCGAACCGAGGCGCTGGTCGAATACGCCGACGTCGTCCCGACGTTGATCGAGTTGGCGGGGGGCAATCCCGGCGGCAGCGGGCTGGTTTTTGATGGCTCCAGCTTTGCGGACGTGCTGAGCGGAAAGAAGGAAACGCACCGCCAATACGTCTATGGCCTGCACGATAACCTGCCGGAAGGCCCCCCCTACCCCAGCCGCACCGTGGCGGATGGTCGTTGGCGCTATATTCGCAATTTGACGCCCGACGAATTGTTCATTCAGAAATATCTCATGGGTTGGCAGGGGCGGGGCGAGCTCAATAACCCGTATTGGGGCACCTGGGTTTTCTCCAGCCAGGAGAAGCCGCGCTCTTATGATCTGGTCAAACGTTATATGAAGCGCCCGGCCGAGGAACTTTATGACACCAGCGCGGATCCTTACGAGTTGAGCAACCTGGCCACCAATCGTGAAGCCGCGGAGATCAAAGCCCGGCTGAGCGCCGAATTGGATCGCTGGCTGACGGCGCAGGGGGATCCCGGAGTGCCGCTGGATACGCAGGCAGCCGTGCAGGCCGCCAGACGCGGCGAGCATCTCTATTATCCGAAGCCTTGAGTTCAGGACCAGCAGCCTGGGGAGCGCACGGGAAGCCGCCCCCAACTCAGAACATGCTGTAAATGAATGGCGCCAGGGCGGATCCTTTGGCGAAGACGAGCACACCACCCAGCAGCAAAAGGAACAGCACGATCGGCGCGAGCCACCACTTTTTCCGGGCGCGGAGGAATTCCCAAAACTCTTTGATGATGGCTAATTTGTTCATTCAAACGCGGACCCGAGCCTCAGGATAAAAAACTCGCCGCAGCTTCCCGCAGAATGAACCGGTCTGGCGCGCGGGTAAAGCACTTTGCGGGCGGATCGCGCATCAAAATTGACCCCTGGATTCCGCCCTAAAGGCGTTGGTGGCGCGCCCGGGCAAAATCGCTGTTTGGAAGGCTCGCTGCGGCCTCGCCGGCAAGCTTCAGCGCGATCGCAGAAACGTTCAATACCGGTATTTGAGCCGTCCCTCCGGAGCCACGTCGCCGCTGGTGTAGAAATCCATAATCTCACCCGGCTGCTGCAGGTTGTCGGCCCATTTAAAATCGAACGACGGGCGGGTTTTTCCCGCCGCCAGGCCAAGCGCCTCCCGCGGAATCGCCAGGTGGAGCTGATTGCCCTCGATTCGGCTGCGCACGGGGACGACCTTCTTCCACTTCCAGGCGCCTTCGCTATGTTCCAACCAAGCCTGACCGTTCTCGACGGTCCGGTTGACGATGCAATCAAATCCCTCCCAACCGGTGGCCGGGTTTTGGTCGGCGTCAATCAGCAGCCACATCCAGTTCGTGCCGTCGCATGGCGTGATGACTTCGCGGGTGCGAATGTAGAAATAGACGTTCCGCGAGTCGTGGGTGACCTTGCAGACGGCCAGATCGTTGCGGCCGGTCGAGTTAGTGTAGTGCAAGCCGGCGACGCCGTCGTGGTCGCGCGGCGCGGTTTCGCCAAGATGATCCGCAAACTCCGGCGCGACGTCATGCCATTGCTCAAATCCCCTGTCGATGCGGATCGACTTCGGTTTGGAGGCGGAAGGCAGCGCGGGGGCTCCTTTGAACCGCCGGACGCCGGCTACCAACTGCCAGTAGTAGTTGTCGCCGTGCCCGCCCTTCATGGGTTCGATGTCGCGACTGTTGGCTTGGTCGAACTGGTCCACGAATACCAGCGGGCCACCCGGTTGACCCCAGCGGCCCGCAATCCATTCGTTCCAACCGGTGACCATCACGAACGGCGGCGCGAGGTCGAAGGCCCGCTGCCATTGTTCCTGAAAATTGTAGCCGTGGTTCACCGCGTCGGCCGCGATCTCCATCCGGCCGTCATGGAAGCTGCGTCCGCGGGCGTCGCCCGCGCTCATGTTCGTCACCTTGCCATCCTCCCGCCGGAGGTTTTGCGCCACGGACACGTTCACCTGTTCGGGCTTTTGCGCATCATCGGTGTACCCGTATGGCTGCGGGTAGGTCGCCTCCCAATGCCAGGCGTAAGGCGTGTTGGTCAGCGTAAACGGCCAGTGCGCGCGGCGCAGCGTGAAGAACGTTCGCAACTCCGGTGCGGCCTGCTCCGGGTCGCAGATCAAGAGCGGTTTGCCCAGCCACCGAAACCAGAGCTCCGGGTACAGGCCGGGCTTGTAAAGGTTCTCGTACAGCCGCTGCGCGGTCTGGCCGGCCTCGGTATTAACCATGAACGCGAGCTGTGGCGTGCGGCCGCCGGCCTGGCGGACGCGCCGGAAGACTTCGCAGAGCTTCAGGTAAACCTCCGGATACGTTTGGGCGTTGGTGGTGTCGAAAATCAGCGTGTCAATGCCCGCGTCGGCCAGCAGGTGGGCGTGGCGGCGCAGCACCCACTCGTCCGTGCCGTGATAATACCCGTAGAGCGGCTCGCCCCAGTAGTGATACATGCCGATGGGGCCCCAAAGTGACGACGCAGGCTTCGTGATTGCGTCCGGATCTGCGGCCAGGATGCGGTCTATGTCGTAGGGCCCGTTCCAATGCGGACTCTTCCCACCGCTTTGGTTGTGCCAAAGGAAATAGAATATGCCTACGAAGCGGTCGCCCCGTGGCAGCCCGACCTCTTCGGCCAAGGGCAGGCTCCGGCCGAGCGCGTCGGTGGCGGGCCAGGGCGTGCCGGGATTGCCGGGAGCCAGATCCGTTACGGCGGCCGCCGGCATGACAGCAAGCGGTACGGTGAGCGCCAGGAGGAGAAAGGCAAGCATGGTTCGCGGTGAGTTCATAAAGAGCTGAAATACGCCCCCGGCAACTTCACTGCCGGGCAGGTCTGGCCGGAGCGGCGCCAAAAACCGTCTTGAGAGCTTGCAGGTAGCCATAGCCGTATTCCCGCTCCGGCTCGAGCATGCTCCCCTCGGGCCACTCGTTCCAGGCGTTGACGGTCACGATCTTGGGCTGGGTGGGCGCAGCCAGCAGGCGGTCCCGGATGATCCGGCTGGCTTCCTCGAAAGCGGCCGGCGGGTTGCCGACCATGACGGGATTCACCACATGCGGGGCGGGCTTGTCCCATTTCGAGTCGGGGTGCGCCCGCGGCGAATTGTCCCAGTGGATCGTCGTGTTCGGAAAATAGGGTATCGGAAAGTTGGTGATCGCCCCCTCCCAAAACTTGAGATAGATGTCGCGGCCCGCAACGTAATCGGAAATCGGAAACGTCGAATAGTTGAGGGCTCCATGATGCACCCAAGTGTAGCCCGTAAGACTGTCGATGCCGAGGTCCGCGCAAAGCTTGGGCCAATCGGCGGGAGTTTTGCCTCCGGGAAGATTGGGCTGACCCCACAAGACAGCATTGAAGTGCAGGCCGGGGAAACCCGCTTGGCGAACCTTTCCGCGGAAACGGTCCACGGCCGCCCGTGCGGCTTCCACCGATCCGAAGCTGTCCAAAAACAGGCTCATTTCATAGATCGAGAAATAGGGCTTGCCGTCGATCTTCCAGTAGCTCGGGTGCTTGAAATACCTTGAGATGACCAGATCGGTGATCTTATCCCATGTCGCCGGGGTCACCTTGCCGGGGTAGAGCAGTTTGACGGGATCGGCCGGGTTGTAGCCCTGGATGTCGTACCAGTCGTGGTTGGCCCACATCAGACCGAATTGGATTCGGTGGTTGTTGGTCGCGCCGAGAAATCCCCGGTCCAGCGCGCCTTCGAGGTAAGGCCCGTCATCGTAGTAGTACCAGTCGAAAATAAAGGCGTCCACGCCGTAATCCGCGGCCACGCCGATTTTCTTCGCCATCACTTTCGGATCGGATTCATCCAGGTACCCCCAGACCGGGACGCGGGGCTGCTTGTGGCCCGGGAAGCGCGGTTTGGCCTTGCGGACGAGGTCCCACTCGGTAAAGCCCGAGTACTTCGCCTTGTCCCAGCGCGGATCGGGATGCTGACAGGGATAGTAGTACGCGGCCACCGTGACGTCCTTGGCTGAAGCGGAGTCCGCAGTCGGGGCCCCGCACAGAACCAGGCCGACCAGACAGGCCCAGGCCGCCATCCCGCCACATCCTCCGCTCTGGCCGTCGTCAGGCTTGGGGGCGTTCATCGTTAAGAGCCAGGCTTCGGTTGAGGCGTTTCCAGTTCAGGAATTAGCGCCAAAATGTCAGCCGTCATACCCCTCTCCCAGAAGCTCGTGAAAGGGCCTGCGCAGGTACTCGCTGTTGAAAATATCCAGTTTGAGAATTCCTTTCTCTGCTGGAGTGACGGGCGCCCTTTTTCCAAGCGGGCCGCGAGTGCGCATTTCATAACGCTTCCGGTAGCAGGAAAATGAGCCGAGTGAAAGAGAAAACAAAGCGAGATTGGCTGAAGATCCGGTGTTCTCAACAAGGAAGCATTCCACGTCGAAGTCCGGATGATCGAGCCGGCAACGCGTGAAGCGCGATGGGCCAACCTCACCAAATAGCAGGCTTTCAGGAGCGAATGGTTTGTCGCCGCCTGGCGGGGGACAAATCGTGGCGATGCAGCTCGAAGGCACAACCCGCTATGCGGCCGCTGAACTGTGTTGGCGCAGCTCCATCCGGCGCGTCAAAACTGCTTTTCGTATTCCGTTGGAGCTTTGGGCGCGGGGCGTCGCCGCACCCAATAGGTGGCTGTCTCGCGGGAGGACTTTCGGCTCAGAAAATCCTTGCCGGCCAGTCGGGCCAGCCATCCGACCGGGGTAATGACGAGGAAAAAGAACAGGGTCAGAATCACGGTGGAAACCACGAAACCCAGCGTGATGGCCACGCTCATCCAGACGAGATACACCGGTTTGAGCGCGCGAGGCAAAGCGAAGCCGAAGGCAATCAGTGTCCCCCCCGAGGCCAGGAGCCAGGGATGATAACCGCGTCCGCGGAGCCAGGCCAGCGTCCCGAGGAGGAACACCACGCCGCCGACGGCATACGCGAACTTGCGCAATTCCCGAACGCCGGTCTTGAGCTGCTGGATATCTTCGCGGATCATTTCAGTCCAACTCGAATTCCTTGAGCCAGTTCAGATCCTTGTCCAGCGGCTTTTGCGCCGTCTTCTCCAGCAGGAAGTTGCCGAGGAGCAGATAGTCCATATTGGTCCGCATGAAACACGCGTAAGCGTGCTCCGGCGAGCAAACCATCGGCTCGCCGCGCACGTTGAACGAGGTGTTTATAACTACCGGACAGCCGTGCCGCTCGGCGAAGGAGCGAATGGTGCGGTAATAGAGCGGATGACTTTCCTCGGTGACGGTTTGCACGCGCGCGGAATAGTCCACATGCGTGACCGCGGGAATGCTCGAACGGATCGCGAGCAGCCGCTCGATTCCGGAACGCCGCTGCTCTTCGGCGTTCAAAGGCCGGCGTTGCGCCTGCGCTACGGGCGCGACGAGGAGCATATACGGACTTTCACGATCCAGATCGAAGTACTCGGCCGCCCGCTCTTTTAAGATGGAAGGGGCAAACGGGCGGAAGCTTTCCCGAAATTTGATTTTGAGGTTCATAACCTCCTGCATTTTGGGCGAGCGGGCGTCGCCGAGGATTGAGCGGGCGCCCAAGGCGCGCGGGCCGAACTCCATCCGCCCCTGGAACCAGCCGATCACGTTGCCGGCCTGAATCAAATCGGCGATGCGTTCGGGGATTTCGCCATCGGAAAGGAAGGTGAAGGGCGCCTGGCGCGCAGTCAGAAACTCGCGGATTTCATCAGCGGCGTAGCCGGGTCCCAGGCAGGAGCCGCGCTGCGAGTCGGTCCGGCCGTCGGCCTGGCGGGCTTTGCCCAGATAATGATGCCAGCCAATCAGCGCCGCCCCGAGCGCCCCACCGGCATCTCCCGCGGCGGGTTGAATCCAGATATCTTCGAAAATACCCTCTCGCAGAATGCGCCCATTGGCGACGCAGTTGAGCGCCACCCCGCCAGCCAGACACAAATTTTTCATGCCGGTTTCCCGCCGGACCTGCCGGGCCAGGCGAAACATCACCTCTTCGGTTACGTGTTGAATGGAGCAGGCAAGGTCCATCTCCCGTTGCGTAAGCCGTGATTCCGGCCGGCGCGGCGGACCGCCGAACAACCGGTTGAACCGCTGGTTCGTCATGGTCAACCCGACGGGGTAATTGAAATATCGGAGGTTCAAACGGAAGGAGCCATCCTCCTTCAGGTCGATTAACTCGCGCAGAATGACATCAACATACCGGGGCTCCCCGTAAGGCGCCAGACCCATGAGCTTGTATTCTCCGGAATTGACTTTGAAACCGGTAAAGTAGGTGAAGGCGGAGTAGAGCAAACCCAGCGAATGCGGAAACTGGAGCTCGGCCTGCAGATCCACCCGGTTGCCCCGGCCCACGCCAAAGCTGGTGGTGGTCCATTCGCCCACCCCATCCACCGTCAGGAAGGCGGCCTCCGGAAAGGGCGAGGGAAAGAACGCCGAGGCCGCGTGCGATTCGTGGTGCTCCGGAAAAATAATCGGACCCGGGAATTTCAGTTCGGCGCGGATCAGATCCTTCATCCAGATCCGCTCGCGAATCCAAAGCGGGATCGCCATTAGAAAAGAGCGCAGGCCGGCCGGGGCCATCGCCAGGTAGCTGTGCAGGATCCGGTCGAACTTGAGAAAAGGCTTCTCGTAAAAAGCGACGAGGCGGAGATCCTCTGCCCGGATCCCTCCTTCGCACAGGCAGTAAGCGATCGCGCGCGCGGGAAAGGAGGGATCGTGCTTTTTGCGGGTGAAGCGCTCCTCCTGAGCGGCGGCGATGATCCGGCCATCGCGCAACAAACAGGCGGCGCTGTCGTGATAAAAGGCGGAAAGCCCGAGAATGTTCACGGGCCGGGAGCCCGTCAGAGCGGGATTAGCTTCCAAGGGCGCCTCCGCTGGGTACGGCTGGCGGATGCTGCGATACCGCGCCGGCGTTTCCAGTGGTTCGGATCAGGGTCATGAGGCGTTTGCTGGTGACATCACGGCTGAAAGCCTGATGAGTGTCCGAGGTCGAAACAAGCAAAAACCAGCCGTTTTGTCAGGCCAGCCGGAGGTCGGCGGTCAGGATTGGCTGCAGGCGGCGCAAAACGGGGATGATGCCCACTCTCTGGCGCGCGGGCGGAAGCTGGATGGGATCCGGCAGGAGCCTAACGCCGGAACCCGGCCGCACGACTGGAAATCCTGGCGTTGCGAGCGACTCTCGCTCAGTGAGTGCAGTGTTTCCGCTGGGCCGAGCGGCTTTGCGCCGGGTTGGGAGGCCCGAGGCTTGCGGGTG
>JBDHQH010000118.1:0-11206 GCA_039806935.1 Verrucomicrobiota bacterium | reverse complement strand
CATACGCTGCCACTGACCCGAGCGTAGCAAGCGCGGCGGCTTCGTCAAGCGATTGGGCCGATAAAAACCCAACCAGCGGCGGAACGCAGGCGGAAGTCCGCGGCCCCCGTCGCGAGACCATTCCAACTGAATCACTCCAACTCCGCCGCCGTTAACCGAATGCATTCCCAGGCGGCTTGCACGTGCTCGCGTTCCGTGTGGGTTTGCCCTACGCACAGCCGGAGCACATAGCGTTGATTCAGAACCGTATGTGTCAGGAGGAGCTTCCCGGAGGCATTCAGGCTTTCGTGCAGACGCCGATTGAAATCATCCCCCTTTCGGTGGGCAAAACAGACCAGGTTTAACGGCGCCGGTGCGGCCAGTTCAAACTCCTCCGAATCCCGCACCCAGCCGGCGAATTCCCGAGCCAGTTCCACGTGGCGGCGAATATGATAACGCAACCCCTCCGCGCCATAATAGCGCAGCACAAACCACAATTTCAGCGCGCGAAAACGGCGCCCCAACGGAATCTGCCAATCGCGGTAGTCGATCACCTGTCCCGATTCGCTCGCCTGGTTTCGCAAATATTCGGGCACGATCGTCAGCGCCCGGATCAAAGCCGCGCGGTCGGCCAGAAAAAAGCAGTCGCAGTCGAAGTTCGTGAACATCCATTTGTGCGGATTGAAGCAATATGAATCCGCCCACTCGAGCCCGGCCTGCAAATGCCGGAACTCGGGGCAGAGGCCCGCTGTCCCGCTCATCGCGCCATCCACGTGCAGCCAGGCGCCGTATTCGCGGCAAATCGGGCCGATCGCCTCCAAAGGATCAAATCCATTCGATGAAGTCGTGCCCAGCGTCGCCGAAACAAAGAAAGGCTTCCGGCCCGCTTGCCGATCCTCCTCCAGGCGCGCCGCCAGGCGATCGGGGCGCAAACCATGCTCCGCATCCGTCTCGATCTTTCTGAACTGTGCCACGCCGATTCCGGCGATCTTGACCGCCTTCTCGACGGAGGAATGCGCCTGGCCGGAAGCATAGGCAACGAGGGCGCGATCGCCTCCCTCGCGGTTCACCGCGCCGCCGCTGGCCCGCTCCCGGGCGGCCAGCAGGGCGCACAACACCGCGCTCGAGGCGCTGTCCTGGATGACGCCTCCACCTGGCCCCTCGGATTTGAACCGCTTCGGCAACCCGGCGAGATCGACCATCCAATCCAGCATCCGCGTTTCCAACTCCGTGCAACTGGGGCTGGTGGCCCACAGCATGCCTTGCACCCCCAGGCCCGCCGCCAGCAATTCCCCGAGAATGGACGGCCCCGAATTGTTGCACGGGAAAAAGCCAAAAAAATTCGGCGATTGCCAATGTGTGATTCCCGGCATGATGATTCGGTTCACATCGGCGATCAACTTCGCGAAATCCTCGCCCCTTTCCGGCGCCGTCGCCGGCAGCATTTTGAGAATTTCCCTTGGCTTGACCTGCGCCGCCACCGGATAGGCGGCGGCTTCCTCTTGATACGCCGCCACCCAATCCACCAATTCATGCCCCCACCGCCGGAACTCGTCAGGGGTCATGTGATACGACTTTCTCATCGCCTCAGTGTGCCCAGCCACCTTCCCTGCGGCAACTGCGAGGTGATCTTGATCTCGAGGTTGGCGCCGCCAACGAGCTTGGCGAGCGGGTGGCGAAGTGAAAGGCGTCGGCGCACATTGGTGTTGCTTCTCACGAATGCCTTGGCAAGTCCCTGATCCTGGCGAGTTGACGCACCACCGCGAAGTGCCGCAGGGCCGTTCCGTTGAGGCGTGCAAGCGGTTGATTAGCTGAACTCTAAATAATATGTCGCCAAAGACCCCTCAGACCCATGGCGGGGCCTGTTGGTTTTCAGCGTCGCCGCCAAACATCTCAAGCCGCGCGACCAATGGATCGGCTGGAGCGATGAGCAGCGCCGCCGACGCCTCGGTCTGATCACCAACAACCACCCCTTTCTTTTGCTCCCCGAGGCGGCGCCCAACCTGGGTTCGCGGGTGTTTGCGCCTGGCCGCCAAACGATTGGCCCGAGACTGGCAACAGCTCTATGGACACCCGGTGGAACTGGCCGAGACGCTTATTAAGCCGCCACCAATGCCTTTCAAGCGCTGTTGGCCGAAGCCCATCGCCGTCAGGCCATTCGGCTCGCAACCACTTCGCGACCAAGCATCCGCAACCTCTCATAAATGGGCGCGGTGATTTTTGCCAGGGAGAGCAGGCGACGGTTTTTATCCTTGCCGTTGGCGGAGTGGCGGGAATGCCGCCGTGCAGGCAACAAATCACCGGCCGCCTGGTGTGAGGCTTCCCGGATTTCTCCAGCGAGGCAATCCAGGCGCGCGGGGCGTCAAGGCAAACTCTTCGTCCAAACCCGGGCCGGCGCTTACGCCAGCTCCAATCCCAGTTGGCCGGCGAGCGAGCGCAGGCGGTCTCCGGTGGCGGGCAGGCAGGCGAGCAGGCGCGGGGCCGCCTGGGCCAGCCAGGGGTCGGTCTGCTGGCCTGGCTTCAGCCCCCCGCTTGCGCCCAACAACATGTCCCAGTGAGCGGTTTGCTCGCGGCTCCAGGCCTGCAACGCGCTCAAATCGGAGGCGCTTCGCTGAACGGCGCCCAGCACCCGCGCCAGCGCGTCGGCTTCCTCGAACCCCGCGTTCATGCTCTGCACGCCGGCGGGGCCGGTTTGGTGCGCCGCGTCGCCCACCAGGCAGACCCGCCCGCGATTGAATTCAGACACGACGCCCCGCTCGAAGGGCACGCGTGTACACCAGGTAAGTTCCTTTACCTCCTCGGTGAACCACGGAGCGCGCTGTTTGGCGGTCTTGCGCACAAATTCCCGGATGCGCTCATCGACTGGCGCATGGGAGACGCGGGTTGCCCGGCGATCTTTATCTGGAAACTCGCTGGGCAATTCCTTCTCAGTAAATTGAAAAGTCCACCGGAATTTGCCTTCGGGCAGCGGCCATAAAAAATTGAGGTTTTCCGGGGTGAAGACGATTTTCAGTTCGCCTTCGCCCGTGGCATCCGGCGAACCGTTCGCAAGGAACTCGTAGGCGGCGAAAAATTCGGGGCCGGCCAGGCGTCGAAAGGGAATTTCGGCTCGTTGACGCACCAGCGAGTGATAACCATCCGCCCCGACGAGAAATTCCGCCCGGATGGGAAAGCGCTCCTTAACGCCCACCTCCCAATGCGGCACGATGTAGCCGATAGCCGTGCCAGCCAGCTCTTCGACGATGGCGGCGACGCGCTCGGGTTCGGCCTGGAGAGAGTCAAACCGGTGATTCCAGCGCACTCGAATGCCGGTTTGCGCCAGACGGCGTTCGAGGGCGTCCTCGAGCGCGCTCTGCGGCACGACGGCCAGAAATGGATATTCGGGATCCTTGATCTCCAGCCCGGCCCGACGTTCCTTTTGATCGTAGAGACCCATCTTTGAGATGCGCGCCGCCTGCGCCAGCAGCGGTTGGTCCAGGCCGAAGCGGCGCAGTTTCCGCAGGGTGCCCGGGTGCAATGCGCAGGCGTAACTTCGGGTCGCCGTGCGCGGTTCCCGATCAATGATCCGGACCTGCAACCCGGCTTCGTTCAGCACCAAAGCCGTCCAGAGGCCGACCGGCCCCGCGCCAACCACCAGCACTTCCGTTCGTTCTTCTCGCATACAGTCCCTTCGGTGAGGTTTCCTGCGCGGAGCATAACGGCGGAATTTTTGTCACGCAAGAAGGAGCCGTCGTTTTAGCCATAGACGGTTACAAAATGCCAAAAAACATTGGTTCTGACCCGCTTTCTCAGGGAATCACCTCGACCCGGTAAAATTGTTGCGGAGAGGTGGCCAGCGGCTCGGGATCGGTGATCGAGATTTGTCCGGTGAGGCCCGGGGCGGTTTCCGAAATCGATTCCCAGGAACTGCTTAGATCATTGCTGCGGAGCAGGCGGTAGCGGGCTTCGGAGGCGTAGGGCAAAGCTCGGAAGGAGATGGTCAGTCGGGAGGCTCCGGCGTTTTCGGTGAAAGACGGGGTAAGGCGGCCCAGGCCGGGGTCGATCACCAACAGGGTCAGGGTGGCCGCAGGCAGGGTGAACTGATGGTTGGCGAGCTCCTGTCCGGTCAGGTTGTTGGTGACCCAATCCACGTTCCGCGTGGGGCCGCCGGGCATATCCGAGGCGAGATTCGAGGAGTCAAGGGTGGTGACTCCCGATTTGTCCTGGAGTCGCAGCAACTGGGCGCGCTGGATCGGAGGCAGGTTCTGGAGCTGCAACAGCAGCGAAGCATCCTGGTCTCCCGAGAAATTCAGGAACCAAAAAGCGAGCTGGCCGGTCCGGCTTTCACGGGTGGCGTAAGCGCGAATATCCTGCCAGGCGTAGGCTGCGAGCAGGGTGTCACCCAGGAAATCGCGCAGCTTTTCATACGCTTTGAAAAGCGGGTAGAGCGTGCCGTCCCAGTTATGCATCGGCCAGATCCAATAATGCGAGGCCACCAGCCCCAGCCGGGCGTGGGCGAAGACCGTCTCCACCGTGCCCAGGGCGTGCGCAATCCGCGCCTCCTTTTCCGTGTCATTGGTATCCCAGTAGCTGACATTGACCTCGGTGGCCGCGTATTCCATCGAGTCAGGATCGCGGCCGTTTTCCGCGACGACTTTGCGGATTTGGTCCAGGAACGCCTTCTGGGTGGAGAAAACAGCGCCCAAACGCCGGGTGATGTCGGTGGCGTTGGTCAAAACCCCCATTCTCTCGTATGGATGGTAGGTAATGAAATCGAGCGGCAGCGAGTGATCGGCGGCCACGGCGGCCAGTTGGGTTTCCTCGCGGGCGCCGTTGACCAGCGTCGGACCGACTTTGACGGAGGGATCCTCTGTTTTGATGGCCTGGGCCACCGCGGCGTAGCGCAGGTGGAAAGCCGCGGCGTCCAGGGTGAAGCTATTGGTGACCCGGTAGGCGGTGACGGGTACAGTGGGTTCGTTCCCGATCTCCCAGTAGGTGAGATGAGGTGTGGCAGCCTCGCCGATGGCGAGAAGTTTATCAAAGGAATCGCCCGGAAAACCGGAACTCCAGCTCAGGGAATCAAGGATGGCGGCGTCGCGGGGGTCGTTGATTAAATCACCTTGACGATAAGCGGGGACGATGTGGTTGGCGTAGCGGACCCAATCGGCGGCCAGTCCGGCCAGTGTGGCGGGGTTGGTGTCGTAAAAATAATTGCCTCCGGCGCCGTCGGGCTGGATCAAGCCGCGGAGGTTGGCGCCCATCCAGAGTTCCGCCTGGTAATCCCGGCTGTAACGGAGGAACTCGAGGGTGGGCGGGCGGGGCTCGTGATTGCGCACGCGCCAATCATAGACGTCGGCGGCCAGGCCGGTGGCCACGCCGCGAGTGGCGCTGCCGCGCGCCACCTCGAGGCTTCGCGGAACGCCCACCGTGTAGCCGGCGTTGTAAATCGCGTCATCCGCGATGGCCAACCCGCGGACTCCGCGGTGGAACTTCGAGCCGGCGGCGGAGGTGTCGAGGATAAAGGGTTCCTGCGGCGCAGCCAGCGCGACCGCCACACCCTGGTACCAGGTGCGCCAGTTGGCATCCGCGGCGGCCGGCAGATCGTGAATGAACAGCCTGACCTCGCCGTTGGCATCGGCCGCGGTCACCCCGAGCGAGGCGGCGTAGAGGGTGCGCCCGCTCTCGGCAAAAATCGGCGGCTGGTTGATCCAGGGCAGGAGGGAGGCGGCCATCACCGCGGCGGAGGTGTTGTCAAACCAGGCATTGGTGTGGGTTTCGGACGCGTAGGCCAGCCCGCCGCGGACGCCCCAACGGCCGGAAGATGTGCTCCAGAACAGGAGCTGAGCCGCATACGGTTTTCCCGGTTGCAGTCCCGCCACGGTGGTCACCAGCTCCCTGGCGGCGGCGGGCGGGGTGGAGGTGTTGGGGCCGAGGCTGCTGAGGATGTGCCCATCTCCATAGGCGCGCCAGGTCCATTTGCTGGAACGGGCGGCGTCGCCATCCGGTTGAAAGACCGAACCGCCGGCAAAAGAAGTGTTCGCGCCAGGCAGCGAGGCGCCGGACGGATCGCGCTGCGGGATGGCGGGAGCGTAAATCCAGAATTGAGCCGGCGCGCTCGCGCTCGCCAACTGGAAGGCCAGGATCAAGATGGCGATCCGCCATGCCGTTCTGAAGGGCTGAGGGCCCAAAGCTTCATGGGGAGCGGGCGATTGGCTGAACGGAGATGTCATGCTGCTATTTGGTGTGGTGAAGCGAAGCCGTCAAGTGTGAGTGTCACTGGCGTTAATCGACCCGCAGTTGGAAGAACTGGAGGGTGGTTCCGGAAAGAGACGGATGACCGAGATCCACGGTGATCGTGCCGCCCTGGCGCGTCCAGGCGGCGGGCGGACAAGGGGTCCAATGATCGAGATCGCTCGAGCACCAGAGGGAGCCGTGATTTTCCAGCCCAAGCGCCTGGAGGATCAGCCGCCCGTCCGTGGCCAGGCGCGCGCCGTCGAAGCGCGGGGTTTCGGGAGCGCCCGGCGAGCCGCCGGGCGCGCCGCTGGGGCGCCAGTTGGCGGCGGTGCTCCAAACGGCTTCCGCCGCCGCCGGATCCACGGCCACCAGAGTAAAACCGGTATTGTACGTTTCCGGGTACCACAGCCGGGAATAAGTGAAGCTCAGGAGGCTTTCTCCACCCGGGGCGGCGAGCGCGAGCAATTCGCCGCTGCGAGCGAGATTGCCGCTGGTCCAGGCCGCCAGGCGGAGCCCGTTGGTCGGGTGGCGGGTCGCAAAAGCAGCCGGATTCTTGGCCAGCACAAACCGTTCTCCGGGCGCGAGCAAGGCGGGAGAAAAGGTGTGGGTGATGCCCGCGACGAAGCTTACGCCGGCGAGCTCAAGCGCGACGCCGCCGGTGTTGCGCAGTTCGATCCAGGCGAAGTCGTCGTTGCTGTAGGGGCTGCCGGCGGGCGGGGCGGGCGGCGCGTACATCAATTCGGTGACGCGCAGCGCGGAATAGTCCACCGGCGGGCGATCCACCGAGAGGAGATTTTCCGAGAGCGCGCTCCATTCGCCGTTTTCCAGCCCGCGGGCCTTTAGCGAGAGAGTATCATTCACGATCAGGTTTGCGATCGCGCGCGCGGGGGGCGGCAGGGCGAGCGAGAGATCGAAGTACAGATCCGTGCTGGTCGCGTTGCACTGATGCAGGGAGACGGCGAGGGTGTTTACACCTGACCGCAGCAGCCCGGCCGCCTGCAACGGGCGGCTGAAGTAGGTGTTTTGATTGGGCGGACCGACGACGGACGCGGAGTACGTGTCGTAGGTGACAACGCCCGGGTTCATGTTTTCCCGCAAAATTTCCGTGCCGTTGAGATACACCACCGCCCCGTCGTCGCGAAGAATGTCGCACAGGAGAAGCGTGTCCGCGTCCGGCAGGTCGGCCGCCGCAAGCGTGAAGGTGGCGCGCAGGTAGGTGGTGGTGACCTGAGGGCCGGAGGAGCCCCGGAGAAAGCGGCGGGTGGTGGTGGCGACGGGATTCACGGTTCCGGTGCCGGCGAAGCCGAGGATGGCCGGTCCATAGCTCCAGCTCGAATCGGGGAAATCGGGATCTTGCCAGGCGAGCCCGCCGCTGGCGGGCGGCTCGGATCCCAGATCATAGTAGCGCCAGACGGCTCCGCGGGAGAGCAGAGGGCGTTGTTCCGGAGGCGGATTGCTGGCCGGCACCAGGATCGCCGCCGGATGCAGTCCGCCGTTGGGGAGGAGCGGATCGGCCCCGTTGGTGGTGTAGTAAAACTTCGTGGGCGCCGAGATGCGCAAGGCTTGCCCGGCGGCAACCGTCCGGTTCATCACCGAATAGCTTGGCGCGTCAATTGAGGGGAACCAGCCGCGGCCGCGGAACTGCGCGATCAGAATGTCGCGCCGTTGCGTGAGGTATTCATCCAGCACCTGGTTGCAGGCGGGCAGCCAGGTGGCATCCCGGGTTTTGCCGCGGCCCCAGCGGGCGGACTCGCCAATGATCGCCAGGTCCAGTTCCTCCATGCGGCTTCGAAACCGGCGCTGCGCGTTCGTTGGCGTCAGTGCGCCATCGCCAAACAAGTGCCGCTGCGCCAGATCCCCGAAGCGCCGGCGGTAATCCGGATGCTGGCTCAGTCGAAAGTGAAGGGTCGCGGGATTGAATGAGCTCTGCGCGGTAAAGGTGGCGCCCGCGCCGGTAACATCACAGGTGACGGGGTAAGCGGAGTTGGCTCCGAGGGAATGTTCGGCATCATGCCGGAGCCATTTGAAGCCTGAGGGCGCGATCCGGTTGAACAGGCCGAACATGTTGTTGGGCATGCCACCGGGGATGGACACGGGGGAATCCGGATCACCGGTGTAGTAGGCCACGAGCATGAGGATGATGAGATTGTCCTCATCCAGATAGACGGGGTAGGCGGGATTGGGGGAGCCGTCCGGGTTCAGCCCTTTAACCCGCGGATAGTTGGCGGCGTAGGGCCCGGTGAAGCCTTGGTTGACGGCGAGGTTGTGCAGGGCATAGAAGGCGTCGAAGGTGCCATCGCTGGCGGTGGTCACGTAGCCTGGCTGGCTGGTCTTGATGCAGTCCCAGTCCGCGGCGTCGCCGCCGAGATAGGTTTGGGCAAAGTCTGCGTCGCCCCGTTCCTCCGTCTGGTAGAGGCCCCAATACTGGCCGTTGAGATAGAGATGATAATAGCGGCTGCGGGTGTAGGGCATTCCCATGTCGCGCTGCGAGTCGCGGGAAAAGGTCTCGCGCACAAACGTCTCGCGAACGCTGTTTTCGTAGGCCCACGAATAGTTCTGGGAACAGCGCAGATCCACTTTATCGAAGGAGGTTGCGCCTTCGTCGCCAAACAACGGAAAGCGCAAGCGGCCCTGCCCGTAGGCGGAACGGAAAAACAGCCGGAAGGCGTGTTTGGGATTATTGACGCTCCGGCTGTAGGCGCCGCGGATGCGCAGGCCGGCATCGATCTGGAACTCGCCTGACGAACCGTGCCGCGGATCAATTAATTCCACCGAAACAGGGCGCTCCCAGGCCAGTCCGTCGTTGCCGGGGTTGACGTAAATGCCGGTTTGCGGGTTGAACAGGTTGGCCAGCGGAGTCACGATCGAAAGGGAGGGGATGGCGTTGGTCATCCCTTGCCGGAGGCGCGCGCCATCCGTGCTGACAATCTCCTGGCGCATACCGTATTCCATAAAGTGATTATTTACGGAGCGGCTGGCCGGCCAGCCGGGCGGCGGCAGCGTAAGTTGCCGCAAGACATCCTCGAGAAACAGCCAGGTGACGGTGGTGACGTTCTGCCGCAAACTTTCGGGATCCACCGCCGCCGCCCGCAGGGTTGTGGTGGCGCTGATCGTCAGCGGCTCGGTGTAAACCGGCGAATTCGACTGGGGGATGCTGCCGTCCAGGGTGTAATGAATGATGGCGGACGGCTCCGCGCAGGTGAGCGTGACGTGGAAGGGCTCGGTTTTGTAGCCCCGCGGTTCGCTGATGGACACCACTGGCGTTGGCGCATTGCCGGGCGGGCCGTTGGGCTCGCCGGGCGTGGGTCGTTGGAAGTAGGCAGGCTGCTTCTCCGGGGTGCGCCGGGTGAGGCGGGGCGCGATCAAGAACTCGGAATCCGCCACGCTGTCGTTCAGCGCCGTGAGGGCGAGAAGGTTGGTTCCGATCACAAACGCCGCCCCAGGAACGGGGTAGATGAGGGGTTGCAAAGCCGTTTCGGCCGAACGAACTCCAGTGGCCGCGCTGTTCCAGCGCAGCGATGCCGGCAGGTTCATCCCGGCCAGGGGAGTTCCGTTCAGCGAGGCGGCAAAACCATCCGCGCAGCGCAACTGGAGAAAGGCCTGGTCCTCCGGCGGCCATGCTTCGCTGAGAGTGAAAGACCATTCCGCGTCTAAACGTGAATTGATGCCGCGCATGGCCGCTCCGACGTCGGTCGTGACAAACGCGCCGATGGCGCCCGCGTGCCTCAAGCCGTTGGCGACCTCACCGACCAGCGCGAAAGCCTCGCTGGAAAACTCCGTCTGGAATCCCCGCGCGGCGGACATTTCGAGCGCGGCTGAGCCGCCATTCTCGAAAAACGTCAGTTTCAGCGCGTAATCTCCCGCGACCGGAAAGTTGAAGGTCGCCAGCGTGGTGCCGAAGCTGCGCGGGTTGGGAAATTCCGATACGAAATTGACGCCGTGCCCCGTCAAACGCAGGCGAAAGCCATCGTCGCTCCCCACGGCAAAGGTCCATGATCCCGTTTCGGGAATGTGTATGACTCCCTCGGCGACCACGACGAAATTGTCCCGGTCTTCGCCCAGGTAAGTGTGGCCCGGAAAGAGCACGTCATCCGCGAAGTAGCCGGCCGGGCCGTTGGCGTTGAAGTTGATGGTTTGATGTTCCTGAACGATTGGGTAGGCGCGGTCATTTTTCCAGGCCGCGGGGTTCGCGGCGCGGGCCTCAGCGTCGTCCACATTCGCCATCGAGGAGGTCATCTCGTAGTAACGCACCGTGAAGCTGGCCTGGCTGCCGGTGAAACCCAGCGCGCCTGTCGCGGTGATCCAGGGAGCCGTGTCGGCCGCGTCCGGCACACGGTAACGGACGGGGCTGTCCGCCCCAACCAACTCATATTCGCGGGCTCCCCGGCCATAGGAGACATCCTTGAGCTGGGGCGGAAAGGCCGGCGCAAACTCGTCTTCCACGGTCCTTCCATCGGGACGGATCAGGCCCAGATACTCGCCACTTTTGGACAGGCTGAAGCTGGCATGCAACTCGCCATTCGTCACCGCAACCGGCGAGCTATCCGCGAAAACCACCAGAAAACCGCCTGCGGAAATTTCAACTCCCTCCGGAAAACGCCATTTCTCTGGTTTGTCCGCGCTATCCGTCAGGAACCAGCCCGCCAGACTCACGGTCTCCGTTCCCCGATTGTGCAGTTCGATCCAATCGGCGGCGGTCCCGGCCGCCGTGCGCAGGCCGTTCTCATTGTCGGCGACAAACTCGTTGATTAGAATGTCGGCGCGGAGCGTGGAAACTCCACACATAGCCAGCATTAACACGGCTTGCAGCGTTCGACGGGCGCGCGCTGTGGCGCGAGTCAGGCGGGCGGATGAAATCAGGATCGCGGTGGAAACTGGTGATCGGGGTGAGATTGGCCGCCCAATGGCTGGGGTGGGTGAAATTCTATTGATGCACCACGTATCCTGCATAGCTCAATACTATTGTCCCGTTCGTTGGTGGCAAGCGGAACAGGCGGAGATCACCCGCTTTGAC
>JBDHQH010000117.1:0-11270 GCA_039806935.1 Verrucomicrobiota bacterium | reverse complement strand
GCCGCCAGCCTCGTCCGGCCAGCGAACCGCCTCTTACCCGGACCTGCTGAGCTGGACGCAAGTGAGTTCCTCTATTCAAAGGTTCGATTTTCGGCCATCCGGCGGACGGCTGAAAGCTTTCAGAACTCCTGACATGGAAATCCGGGTTATCCGCAGGCGCTTTGCTCAATTCGAGTGCGCCAGCCAACCGTAATGCGGCGTGATTTCAGCCTTGCGCTGTCATCATGCATTTTGATACAAGAACAGTGGTTTATGGCAGCCATCGGCCGATTTCAGAAGGGTGACGAGATCTTTCATGCGAAGGTGATCGATGGGGAGGTATATCGTCTGCGCGGCGACCTCTTCGGCTCGCCTTCCTTTGACAAGAAACCCACACCGCTCAAGGGCCTGCGAACGCTCATTCCCGTGACGCCTTCCAAAGTGATCGCGGTGGGGTTGAATTACGCCGACCACGCGCGCGAAAGCGGCAAGCCGCTGCCGAAGGAACCCCTCTTCTGGATCAAGGCCACCACCTCTCTGATTCCGGACGGCGCCAAAATCGAGGTGCCGTTCCCCAGCCACCGCACCGATTACGAAGCCGAACTGGCCATTGTGATTGGCCGGCGCGCGCGCAACGTCACGCCCGCCGCGGCGGCCCGTTACATTCTGGGTTACAGCCCGGCCCAGGACATCAGCGACCGGACCATTCAAAAGGCCGAGAGCCAATGGACCCGAGCCAAGTCATTCGACACCTTCACCCCGTTCGGCCCTTACCTGGAAACCAAAATTGATCCGCACGAGCTTACGATCCAGCTTTTTCAAAACGGCCAATTGCGCCAAAACTCGCACACCAGCCAGCTCATTTTCAACTGTCATCACCTGGTCAGCTTCATCAGCACCAATATGACCCTGCTGCCGGGGGACCTCATCCTCACCGGCACCCCGAGCGGCGTAGGCCCCATCGAATCGGGAGACCGCCTGGAGGTTCGCATCCAGGGACTCACCCCGCTGGTGAACACAGTAAAGTAACCTTCGCCCCGCGACACCGCTACCAGTCCACCAGGATCGTCGGCCCCACCGGATAGCGGCCGCATTCGGCGCCGTAAACTGTGAGCCCGCCCTGGACCTCCGCGCGGGTGGGCACCCCGCAACGCAAACGCAGTTCATCACCGGCCCCCCGCGCCTGGACGGCGCGCAGGAGTTTTCCTTCCGCCACGGCCTGGATGAGGTAGCCGTAAGCACCGGCGCCCCCGCGCAGGTAACTCAGCGCGCCACGCGAGTCATGTGGGTGGTTGCGCAGCAACGAGTGATGCAACGGGACGTCATTGAGCTGGATCTCCAGGGTCGTGGGAAAGATGTCGCCATCGGTTTGCGGAGCATCCGACCGATGCGCGGAGAGTTCGCCGAGCACTTTCAGACGTTGCGCTCGCGCGAGACTGACGCCGCCCAGGGGCAATCGCCATTCGAAGTAGCCGGCCCCGAACCCCGCGCAGGTATCCTCCGCAATCGCCTGGTCGCGGCTGCTCGCCACCCGGCCCCAGCGAGCCGCCGACCACTTTCCCGGAACGGCGCGCAAAATCAGCGTCCGCGGCGTTTCCTCCCGCTCAGGCGGATACCCGGCCGAGACGAAGTAATGGAGGAAGTTTTGCGCGAGAATTTCCCCCTCGTTCGAGAGGGCGCTCAACCCCAGCGTGCATAGCATGGGTTCCCCAGGCAGCCGCAATTCCAGAAGGTGCGCGGGAGCGACTCGGCGGTGCGGAAACGGGATCGGAACATGGCCTTTGGCCAGTTCCTGATAAAAGCGCCCCCGAGTGTCCATCCCGCCGAGAATCCAGTGCAGCGACACATCGACATACCGACGGGTGGAGAAATGACTGGAGGTAACCTCCAGCCGGATCATCCCTCCAGGCGCCATCCTTTGGATCGGAGGAGCGTCGATGGGCAGGGCGTTGCTCTCATTGATGATTCGCGGATCGTAGCCGAAGTCCTTCGGCGTGCGGTCGTAGTTGAGAAAACCATTGTACTCCCACTCGACATCGTGCAGTTCCGTGTAGATATAGGCCGCGATCTGCTGATGGCGGCGCAGCTCATTGGTGAGAAACTTGAAGCTCCAGCTTACGTCTTTGTCGCCGTCCAACGCGCCAATCCCGCCATATTCGCTATTGATCAGCGGCTGGCCCTGGTGCAGAAAACCGGGCACGTAGTTGTAGCTGGAGCCGACGAAGGTGGAATTGACGACTTTTTGGATGTGTTCTTTGGCCTTCTGGTAGTCGTTGAGGTAAAAATGCCACGAATTGATGTCCGTCGAGCCATGAAGATAATACTCCAGGTGCTCCCAGTGGCAGACGCTCATGTCCTCGACCAGCCGGGTGGGATCCAGCTCTTTGGCCAGGCCCCACATTTCCCGCACCCACCGCTGCGGGTTGACCATGCCAGGCCGGGCGCCCTCGGCGGGTTTCCGGATCGGCGGCGCGGACGGGCGCGTCCCGGCGGCCAACTCCTTGGATCGCACGGGATCCACCAGCGCTTCGAGGAAGCCGGTCTGCCCCCCAAATCCCCAGGTCTCGTTGAACAAACACCAGGCGAAAATGGCGGGATGGTTGAAGTCCCGCTCGATCCCCTCGCGCAGCATGGTCTCGAACCGCCGCCGTCCCAACGGCGTGTCCCCGCCCTCTCCGAAATTGGGAAAGTCAGCCATGAGCAGCACGCCCAGCTTGTCCGCGCAATAGAGCAGCAGCGGATCGTCGAGCTTGAGATGCACCCGCAGGAAGTTGAAGCCGAACTTCTTCGCGTGCAGCAAATCATCTTGGATCGTTTGAAGGGAGGTGGCGGTGTAAACTCCATCCGGATAATAGGATTGATACAGGGCGCCCCGCAGGTAACGGGGAACGCCGTTCAAACGCAGGCCGGTCGGCGCGCCGGAGCCCGGGGCGAGCTCAAAATCCACCTTGCGCAGCCCGAAATAGGTGCGCAGACAATCGGTGACCCGCCCGTCCATAGTCAGGCGCAGGACGGTGTCGTACAAGTTCGGCTCGTTGGGATCCCAAAGAGCGAAACCGTCCAGCTTGATAACGCCACCCGCCTGGCCATCCCTCACCGGCAGACGCTCACGCTGGACCAGGCCGTCCGGACCAATGATCTGCGCCTCGATTTCCGCGCCGTCCGGCGCGTGCTCACAGGCCAGGCGAAACTCCGCCGCGCCGGCGTCGATGTCAGCATACACCTTGAAGGAGCGAATATGCGCCGGATCGCGGGGCTCGATGAAAACGGTTTGCCAGATGCCGCTGGTGGTGGTGTACCAGCGCCATTGCTTGCCCACCGGTTGCTCCGAGTTTTCCATCGGATCCTCGACGCGCAGCACGATCGCGGCGCGTCGTTTGCCGGAGGCGTCCGCGCCCGGCAGAGCTTCCGTCAGGTCAAATTCAAAGGGCGTGTAGCCACCCTCGTGATGGCCCAGATGCCGCCCATTGCACCAGCAATCCGTGAAAAAGTCCGCCGCGCCGATATGCAGAATCACGCGCTTGCCTTGCCAGGGACCGTCGGCGGGGATTTCCAGGCTCCGCCGATACCAGCCCACTTCATAACGCGCCGCCGAGCGATGGTTCTGCCGGGTCACCTCGAGCGGATTGCGAAACACGCGCGTGGCATAATAATTGCCGTTTCCCGCCGCGTCGGCATCCCCCCAGGCCGCCAGCGACTCCCAGCAGAAAGGGACGATGATCTGTTCCCGCCAGTCCAACTCGTCCGGCACAAACCATTGCTCGGCGACACCCTGGCGCCCGGGATCAAATCGGAACGCCCAAGGCCCGTTGAGATTGATCCAATCAAAGCCCTCCACCGTCCCGCGCTGCTTCTCGGGACGCGGGTACTCGGGCCGGGGATGGAGAAATTCAACCCCCATAACGCCTCACGCCAGCACCTCCCCTCCGGTGAAAGCGCGGGGGGACGCTGCCGACGGCGCCGAAGCGCCGGCGAACACTTGCGCCCACGCGCGCAGTTCACGCGCCAGGGGTTCGTAGATTTGGCGCTCCCCATCCGGCTCGGGATAATCCCAAAGTCCATTGCGGCAGTGCCGGTCATCGACCCAGCCCGGGTGACTTAAAATCGGGTAGAGGCAGATGCCGCGCAGTGGAACTCCCGCGCGCAACGCCGCCCGAGCCTCCTCGCAGACATACCGCAGCCAGGGGCCGCGCCGCTGATTTTCCGCCCCGGTCTCAGCGATCCAGATCGTCCGGCGATAGCGGTCGTGGACCTCGGCCAAAATCTCCCGCAATGGCCGATAGTCGGGGTTGCGCCGCGTGATGGGCAAAAATCTCCCCACCCGCCGGGTTCCCTTCAAATTGTAATACCACTGGTTGTAAGGATAATAATTCACGCCGATGATATCGAGGCAGGCAGGGCTGCCGCCCAGCTCGGGGCACACTCGCCCGGCCAGCATGTCCCAGGCCTGATACTGCGAAATCCGATACGCCTCGGCCGCCTCGGCCTGATCCGGACGGCCTGGCTTGGGCAAAACATGGATCACCGGATCCACCGAAACGAACCGCGCGCCCGGCGCGACCGAACGGATCGCCTTGATGGCGGCGATCGAGGCGGTGACCAACCGGCGTTTCAACTCGAATCCCCGTCCGGTCTCGAAGGGATACATCGAGCCCTCGTCACCCGCGGCCCAGGAAAAAAACGAGATTTCGTTGACCGGCACAAAGCAGACCGGCGCGGGCAGTTCGCCGGCGAGCCATCGGGCCAGGGCCGCGCCATACTCGGCCAGCCGAACGGCGAAGTCGGGACTGAACAGTTCCAAGTGGTCTGGCCAGCCGAAATGGCAGAGATCCCAAACCACCCTGATGTTGGTCGCGCGAGCCGCCCTCACGATCGGGACGACGCTCCCGAAATCGTATTCCCCCGGACGTTTCTCGATCAGGTGCCAGCGGGCGCCCTCGCGAGCCACGCCCAGATTCTCGCGCCGCAGGCGCTCGTAATCCTCGAGGGCCAAGCGGTCATGCGCGGTTTCGGCGATCAAGTCCACCCGTCGGCCGGAGCGTCGGATGAACCTCGAGCACTCAAAACCCGCGCCAAAAAAAGTGGCCAGCCCCGGATCCCCCGGGGTTCCAGCATGGAAACCGTTCACGACGCGGACCTGGCCGCCGCGCGAGTCTGGCCGGCGGGCGAGGTTCACGAGCCGGTCAGGATTGCGCGGCGCCGCGAGACGGGGCGCCGCTTCAGTTTGGCCGGCAGCGAGAAATCCACCATCGTCCGCGTCGCGGCCTGGTAATGCAGGCTGGTGGCTTCCTGCCGGCTCACCTTGCAAATGCGCGCGTAAAGCGTCAGCGCCTGGGCCACCACCTGATCCATGTTGTAATATTTATAGGTGGCCAGCCGTCCGACAAAATGCACGCCCGCCTCCCCGGCGAGGGTTTGGTAGCGCTGGTAGAGTGCGGCGTTTTCCTGACGGGGAATCGGGTAATAGGGATCCCCCTCCGCCCGCGGGTATTCATAGACAATGCTGGTTTTGGGGTGCTCCTGCCCGGTGAGATGCTTGAACTCGGTGACCCGCGTGTATTCGTAGTCGTTCGGGTAGTTGACCACCGCCACGGGTTGGTGCCGCGGGGTGTTCAAGGTCTCGTGCTTGAACTCCAGGCAGCGGTAAGGCAGCTTGCCGAACTCGAAGCCGAAAAACTCATCCACCGGCCCGGTATAGATCAACTCGCGGTGCGGCAGCGCGTCACGCGCGTCCCGGTAATCGGTATTCAGCAGCAGCTTGATGTTCGGATGGTCCAGCAGGTTTCCGAAGAGGTGGGTGAACCCGCGGCGAGGCATGGCCTGGTAGGCGTCGGTGAAATAACGGTCGTCCCGGTTGGTGCGCGCGGGCACCCGGGCGGTCACCTGGGCGTCCAGTTCCGAGGGATCCAGCCCCCACTGCTTCCGCGTGTAGCCGCGGAAGAATTTCTCATACAACTCCCTGCCGATCTTCCCGACCACCACGTCCTCAGAGGTGCGCGCATTCTCGATTTTTTCCGCTCGCCCGGCCAAAAACTCCTCCATTTGAAACGCGTTGAGCCGTAATCCGTACAATCGATTTATGGTGTCCAGATTGATGGGAATCGGCACCAATTGGCCATCCACGCTCGCCAGCACCTTATGCTGGTACTGCCGCCATTCGGTAAACCGGGAAAGGTAATCAAACACCTCCTTCGAGTTGGTGTGGAAAATATGCGGCCCGTACCGATGCACCAGCAGACCCGCCCCATCGTAATGGTCGTAAGCGTTGCCGCCAAAGTGGGACCGCCGGTCCACCAGGAGCACCTGCTTCCCGGAGCCGCGCGCCAGCCGCTCGGCCAGCACGCTGCCCGCGAAACCCGCACCGACGATCAGGTAATCGAACCGGTCGATTTTCCCCGGCCGTCCCCCCGTCGAAAAGCTCGAATGGTTCATGCCGGAGCGCCGTTCTTGGTGGCCAGTTTCATCAGCGCCTCGCGCACATGCCGCTCCAGCGCCTCCACGATCGTTTCCCAGGTCTGGCCCGCCGCCATCTTTAAACCGCGCGCCACCGCCTCGCGGTTCGGCCGCTCCACCGCCTCCCGGCAGGCCGCGCTGAATTCTTCGGGCGTCGCGGCGATCCGGACCACCGCGCCAAAATTATGCACCACGTCCGGCACGGGCGTGCTGACGATGGGCCGCCCCGCCGCCATATATTCGAGAGCTTTCGTCGGATTGATGTACTCGGTCGATTCATTCAGGGCGAACGGCATCAAACACGCGTCAAACCCTTTGCACAGCGCGGGCAGCTCCGCGTAATCGCGCTTGCCAAGCCAGTGCAGATTGGCCGCCCGCGGCAGCGCTTCGGGATCCACTTTGAGGGTCGGACCCACCATGACCATCGACCAGCCCGGATGAGCCGCCGCCAACTGGCGCAGCAGCTTGTAGTCGATCCGCTCGTCGATCACGCCGAAATAACCCAGCACGGGACGTGGCAGGGACGTGAGTTCCGCGGGCACTCCGGTCTCCGCCCGGCGCGCCTTGCCGAAATGCTCGACGTCCACCCCGCACCCATAGAAATGACAATTCTCGTTGAACAGGCTCTTCGCCTGGTGCAGCCGGCGCCCGCCCGCGAACACCACGTCGGCGCGCTCAAGCAGCTCCAGCTCCCGTGACGCGATCTCCGGCGGCGCGCAGCGGAATTTCGACAGTTCATCCATGCAATCATACACCGTGAGAACTTCGTTCAGGTGCCCGGCGAAGGCCCTCACTGCCATCGGATCGTAAAACCACTGCACCGCCTGATCAAATTGACCGGCCACCGGCCCCTGGGCGAGAAACTCGCGGACCAGCCGGCGTCGCTCGCGGTCCACCAGCTCGCCTCGCTCCCAGATCCAGGTCGGAAACTGCGCGCGCAGCACCGTCAAATTCGGATAATCCGCCGGCTGGTAAAAGCGGGTGGCGGGCGAGGCCAGCCCCGGATCCGGCCCCAGGGTTTCAACAAACAACACCTCGTGCCGCCGGCTCAATCGCGAGAGAAACTGCTGCGGGCGCTGCCACACCCAATCCCAGCACAAATGGCAGTGCGCGATGATGGGGAAATCCTCTCCCCGGGGGACATGGCCGGGCGCTGGCGATTTCGCGCGCCGCGCCTTTTTGGCTCCCGGGCCGTGGCGGAGCGGCGGACGCCGGTTGGAGTTCCCCTCCGCGGGGTTCCAGACCATGGAGTCGGAGCAGGCAGGCGCGTAAGACATAGTGCAAAAAAGTCCTTTGTTTCTCCCCTTGGGGGTCTATCGTTGATCGCCCCTCGGGCGGCAAACCCAGCGCGGACGATTTCCACGTCCAATGGACCACAGCGCCCGCCGCCTCTCAATGGGGTCAAACCAGCCGCTTTGGGGGTTGAAACCAGCTTTCGCTTTGTGAGATGGTCATGGTAAGAAAACGGTTATGAATTTGGACGACGCGCAACGGAAGCGGATCGCGGAGTGGATTGCCGCGGGCCTGAAGCTCTCGGAAATCCAGAGCCGCATGCAATCAGAACTGGGCTTGAAGCTGACCTACATGGAAGCGCGTCTGCTCGTGGATGATCTAAAGCTGGTGCCGAAAGACGCGGAACATCCGGCGCCGGCGCATGAGTTGAAGACCCAAACCGCAGTCGCCTCGACGCCCGCGGCCGCCGCGGGCGAGACCCCCGCCCCCGCCGGCCAGGTGAGCGTTTCGGTGGACCAACTGACTCGCCCGGGCGCGCTGGTGAGCGGCAAGGTCACTTTCAGCGACGGCCAACGGGCCGGTTGGCACCTGGATCAGGCAGGACGATTGGGGTTGGCGCCCGAAAAGCAGGGTTATCGCCCCGCCGCCGCTGATCTCCAGGAATTTCAGGCGGCGCTCGAAAGTGAACTGGCACGCCTGGGGATGTATTAGCCCGGCGCGATCCCGCCATGTCCGCCCCGCAGCTCCGCCCCGCCCGGTGGACGATCTTTCTGGCCTTGCTGATCCTCGCGGGGGCCGTTTGGATTCCGCTCCGCGCCACCCATCGCGAGCACAGCCAGGACACCGTGATCCGCGCCGCCGCCCGGCGTTACGATCTCCATCCGGCGCTGGTCAAGGCGGTGGTGTGGCGCGAGAGCCGCTTTGATCCCGCCGCGCGCGGGCCCGCGGAGGAACTGGGCTTGATGCAGTTGCGGGAGGAAGCGGCGCGCGAATGGGCCGAGGCGGAACATCTGGCTGATTTCGCGCACGAGCACTGCCTGAACCCGGCCACCAACACCCTGGCCGGCGCCTGGTACCTGAAAAAGTGCCTGTCCCGCTACCGTACCCTGGACGATCCGCTGCCCTACGCGCTGGCCGATTACAATGCCGGACGCGGCAACGTGCTCCGCTGGGCGCGCGCCGAGGCGGCGACCAACAGTGGCGCGTTTCTCGCCGCGATTTCCTACCCCGGCACCCGCGCTTATGTGCGAGCTGTGCAGCGGCGGTTTGATCATTACCGGCCGGAATTCGAGCGATGATCCCCCCCTCCCCCGATGGCGGCGACGGGCAACCCAACGCGTCGGAGGCCGGGCCGCGAATCGCGCGCGTCACTCTGGAACTGGCGCTCCGGCGGGAATTCGATTATCTGGTCCCGCCGGAACTGGCAGGCCAGGTGGAAGTCGGCAGCCGGGTGCGCGTGCCGTTCGGCGCGCGGCAGGTCATGGGCTGTGTCACCGGCCTGGCTGGGGAATCAGCCCACCCGCAGCTCAAAAACATTCTTCAAGTTGTCGGCGGCCAGGCGATGGTCACGCCGGGAGTATTGAGGCTCGCCCGCTGGATGGGCGAATACTATTGCTGCGCCCCGGAGCTCGCCCTGAAAGCCGTCCTCCCGGACTCGGTGCGCCGCGAGCAGGCAGGGTGGAAAGAACAACTCTTCGCGCGCGCCCTGCCGGTGTCAGGACCGTTGCCCAACTTGCCCAAACGCCAGCGCGAGGTATGGCACATTCTTGAGGAGCGGCGCGAGTTGCCGCTGCGTGAATTGCTCGAACTCGCGGGGACTACCGCCGCCACCGTGCGCCGCCTCGAAGAGCGGGGTTTGGCGGCCATCGCCGCGCAAATCACGGAACGGGATCCCCACGGCAGCGAGCACTTTCTCCCCACGCAGCCGCTGGCCCTGAACGCGGCGCAAGCCGCGGCCCTGGCCCGGATCACCGCGGCCATCGACGCGCCCGGCCGGCCTCCTTCCACTCATACTTTCCTGCTGCATGGCGTGACCGGCAGCGGCAAGACCGAAGTGTACCTGCAAGCCCTCGCGCGCGCCCTCGAACGCGGCAAGGGAGGCATCGTCCTCGTGCCGGAAATTTCTCTCACGCCCCAGACCGTTGAACGCTTCAAGGCGCGCTTCGCCGCCGGCCCGAACCGAACCCTGGTGGCCGTGCTGCACAGCCATCTCTCCGCCGGCGAACGCCACGACGAATGGCACAAGATCCGCCAGGGGCGGGCCCGGGTAGTGGTCGGCGCGCGCTCGGCGGTGTTCGCCCCCCTCGACCCGCTCGGGCTCATCATCGTCGATGAGGAGCACGAGCCGACCTACAAGCAGGCGGAAGCGCCCCGCTATCATGCCCGCGACGTCGCCATCATGCGCGGCTCCCTCGAGGGGGCTGCCGTGGTGCTGGGCTCGGCAACCCCCAGCCTGGAAAGCTATCACCATTGCGAACGCGGCAAGTACACCCTGCTCGAACTGCCCGCGCGGGCCGACGACAAACGCCTGCCCCTGGTCCGCGTGGTGGACCTGCGCCAGACGTTGCGCCGCGGCCAGGTCATTCCGATTTTTTCGCCGCAACTCCGTGAGGCCATCGCCCAGCGGCTCGAACGCCGCGAGCAGGTGATTTTATTTTTGAATCGCCGCGGCTACTCCACTTCTTTGCAGTGCCCCCGTTGCGGTTTTGTCGCCGGCTGTCCGAATTGCAGCCTCTCGCTCACCTACCACCGCCAGGAACAAAAACTCCGCTGCCACATCTGCGACCACACCACGGCGGCCCCGGCGCTCTGCCCCAACTGCCGCAACCCGGACATCCGCTACTCGGGATTGGGCACGCAAAAGGTCGAAGCCGCCCTCCGGACGAACTTTCCGGACGCCCGCGTGGTGCGCATGGATTCCGACGCGCTCCAGCGCAAGGAGGATTACCGCCGCATTCTGGGCGATTTTCGCGCGGGCAAAATCGACGTTCTGCTGGGCACCCAGATGATTGCCAAAGGGCTGCATTTTCCCAACGTCACCCTGGTGGGAATCGTGTACGCGGACCTGACTCTGCACCAGGCGGACTTTCGGGCAGGGGAACGCACCTTTCAACTCCTGACCCAGGTGGCCGGCCGCGCCGGACGGGGCGAAATCGAGGGCGAGGTGTTTGTCCAAACTTTCACCCCGTTCCATCCCGCCATCCAATTCGCCCGCCGCCATGATTTCAAAGGCTATTACAGCCAGGAACTCGAAGCGCGCCAACCGCTCAAGTATCCCCCGTTCGCGCGCATCGCCCTGCTCACTCTCAAAGGCCGCAACGAAGACAAAGTGAAACTCTCGGCCGCCTATCTGCGCGGTGAATTGGCCGGGGCGCAACGGGATCTCCCCGATCTGATCATCGCCGGCCCCGCTCCCGCGCCGCTGCTGCGGGCCGAGTGCTTTTACCGATACCAGATCATGCTGCGCGCCGCGCGCATGGCGCCGCTCAGCCGGCGCCTAGCCCGTGTGGCGGAGCGCCTCACCCTGCCGGAGGACGTCGCGCTCACCATCGACATTGATCCGGCGGGCCTGGGCTGATGACTCCTGCGCGCCGCCCGCCGCGGCA
>JBDHQH010000013.1:0-53014 GCA_039806935.1 Verrucomicrobiota bacterium | reverse complement strand
TCCTCATGTAGTCGCAGCCTTCAGGCTGCGCCGGCGTCCGGGCCAGACAGGGAACGCAGCCTAAAGGCTGCGGCTACATCCGGAGCGTCTGATCGGGAGTCCTCATGTAGTCGCAGCCTTCAGGCTGCGTCCGGCGTCCGGGCCAGACGGGGAACGCAGCCTAAAGGCTGCGGCTACATCCGGAGTGTCTGATCGGAAATCCTCATGTAGTCGCAGCCTTCAGGCTGCGTTCGGCGTCCCGGCCAGACGGGGAGCGCAGCCTAAAGGCTGCGGTTACATCCGGAGTTTCCAACGGTGTTTCGCCGTCTCAAAAGAAGCGGGTGATTCCCAGCAAAGCGGTGATGCCGTTCACTCCGCTGTTCGGCTGGCTAATGCCGGCGCAGGAAATATGCAGGTACCTCGCTTCCAACGTAAGCGCCACTGATTTGGACAACCGATAATGCAGGCCCAGCCCCGCCTGGAGATTAAACTCGAAGGTACTCCCCAGATCGGGTTCGCCAATGCCGGTGGCCGCCACTCCCGCGCCCAGATCAAGGAAGGGAATCCACCGAGGGCTGGCCAGAAAATCGTAACGCACATGCGGCGTGAGGCCGATCAGCCAGTTGTCCTCGGGAGAGAACTGCGGGCCGCCGAAAAGCTCGCCGCGCAACTCGATCGCGCCCGCGTACCAGCGATCCGGCGCGAGTGTATCCGTGAGAAATCGGCCGTAAGAAAGGCTGGCGAGGGCCAGGTGGTGCGCCTGATGACTGCCAAACGCCGCCACGCCATAATTGCCGCCCGCCGCCAACGTCAAGGTATTGTGTGGCGTGCTGATTGCCGCCGGCTCGCGGGCCTCCTGACCCAGGGCAGTGGTGATCGCCAGCGCCGCCGTCCACCAGCCGACGCGCGTTAAGGTCTTGATCATTCCAAAGGTTCCCATTCAAGAATCAGTCCAAGATAATTACCCGACGTGCCGAAATTGCAAGTGGGGGAAAATCCGGGCTAGCAACCGAATGCCCTCCAGGGCGTCCATTTGTCGAGCAACGCCGGCTGCCCGCTTGTCTGCGGGCGCTCCGGGCTCATTCCAGCTCGGAGGCGGAAAACCGAGTCCGCGGCGGTGCCCGCGCCTTCCGCAAAGCCATGAATGCGGTGCGGATCGGCGTCAGCGGCTTTTTCCGTGATCTGCGGGTTTTCGAGGCGCTCGAGCGCTCGGTTCTCCCCGGTTTGCTGGAACGTCGAAACGGGCGGCTGCGCGTCTGCAGTGTGGGTTGCTCGGATGGGCGGGAGCTTTATTCCCTGGCCGTTAGAAAAGGGTCCAGCTCCACTGCGGGAGTTTTCAGCGGGGCCGGGCCCCAATCGCGCGGCGCCTGGCGGCCTCCGGCGGCGCTGGCCGCGGACTATTCTACTCAACTCCGAGATCGGGCTGGTTCAAGTCCCTCCTCGCGCGTTACGGCGGACGCTTCGCCGGCGGTTGGGGCGGCGGGAACCTCGTAAACCTTGACCGCGGCGGAAAAGCCTTTCAGCGAGAGCGGAGCCAATTCGACGCATGTCGCGGCCAGCGCGGGGCTGTCCCGTTGCAAATGTTGGAACGTGGTTTCGCTGATGTAGATATGGCCGCGGCCGGAGGCGCCCTCGAGCCGGCTCGCCAGATTCACCTCGCGGCCAAAAACCGTGTAGTTGCGCGTCTTGGCCTCCGATCCCATCAGGCCGACGGTGGCAATTCCGGTGTTTATGCCGCTGCCGAGCGAAAGCAACGGCAGCAACGGACGCGGGGTCAGGCCGGCGGCCAGGCGCCCGGGGTTTTCCTTTTCACGGAGTTCGTTCTCGAGGGCGCGTTGCCGGTTCAAAGCCTGGATGGCCCGCTGGGCTTCGCGGGCGGCCTGAACGCAGTGAGTCGCATGGCGCGAATCAGACGCGGGAGCGCCCCAGAAGGCCATCACACAATCGCCGATGAACTTGTCAAGCGTGCCGTCATGGCGGATGACGATGTCGGCCACCAGACCCAGGTAGGTGTTGATGGTCTGGAGCGTCTCGCGGGCCTGCTCGTCAAAACAGGCCTCGGCCGCCGCGCCGGCGAGCTGGTGGCGGGCGACAAATTGCGCCACCTGTTCCTGGCTGGCGTCGGTGAACTCGGTGAACCCGCGGACGTCCGCAAAGAACACCGTGATCTCGCGCCGGGCGCCGCCCAGGGCCAGCGATTCGGCCTTGAGCAGCGCCGAGACGATTTTTTCGGAGACAATCGTGGAGAAGATGGATTTGACGCGGCGCTGCTCGGCCTGCTCGAACACCACCCGCCAGGTGGCCAGACACATCATCATCATCAGGTTCGCCCCCAGCAACGGCATGACCATCGGCAGCCAAAAGCGGGTTTTCACATAAATCCACTGCGCCAGCAGCAAATACCCGGCGGCCAGCGCCGCCACGGCGGCGAATCCCCTCCACCCCGGCAACCGCCAGGCGAACGCCGCCGTCACGGCGCCCAGCGCCGCGAAAATGGCGAAATCCAGACCCAGGGGAGCGCGTCGGACAAACCGGTCGAGAATGATGGAATTGGCGACATTCCAATGTTTGCTCACCAGCAACGCGTTCGGTTCGAGCGGCGTGGCGCCGCGGTCGGCCAGATCGTTGCCCAGCAGGGCGGCCGAGCCCACCACCACGGACTTGCCTTTCAGGTCCGAGGTTAATTCGTTGGTTTGACCCTCGAGGCGCGAATGGTTTTGCCGCAGCAATTCGTGGATTGGCAGCCGGGTGAGGGCGGGCGCGTTGAGCGGCAGCCCCCAATCGATGTAACAGCGGCCCTGGCCATCCACCGGGATGCGCCGCTCGACGGACGGCCCCCGGAGCGTGATCCAGCCCCGCTCCAGGTTGATTTCCGGGTGTTCCAAATCCAGTCCCAGCCGCCGGGCGGCCATTACCACGCCCATTTGCCAGAGGCGCTCCTCGGTGAACGGACGGGCCGTGGGCGCCCACCCCGGCGGCAGGTCGCCGGCGACGTCCGCGAGCGTGAATTCTCCCCCGGCATTCAGCGGCAGTTTGATTTCCTCCCCGTTAATCCGGGGCAGAACCAACTCATTCGCCTCGATTCGCGCCCGCACGAGGTCGATGCCGTACTCGGGCGCCCGGGCGATGGCCTTGAGCACCGGATGCCAGCGCCGATAAACGCGAAAGAGCCGTGCCCGCCTTAAGACGCCATCCGAGTCCTGCTCGGTGGTGATGTCCGCCAGCGCCGCTGCGTTCGTGGCGAAAAGGGCCGGGGGAGCCACCTCCGGGGTGGCCGCCAGCACCACGTTGCCGGCGCGCCGCAATTGCAGCGCGAAAAACTCATCCGATTCCAACAAGGTGTCATCTGCCATGCGCACCGGCGGATGATCCGGCCGCAACTCGCCAAAAATGACGTCAAAGGCGGCGGTCTCCGCGCCTTGCGCGGCGAGCTCGGCCACCGCGCGCCCGTACACTTGCCGGGGCCAATAGAGCCCGAAGTGAAAGCCGAGCGATCCGTCGCTGACTTGGCGGATGCTCTCCTCATCGATGTAAATGAATCCCAGATTGGTCGAGACAAGCGCGGGGCAGCGCAGCGCCTCGCGCACGCGCATATCGTAGGTGATTCGCTCGAGCCGTTCGAGAAACTCGAGATTGGCCCAGCGGAGCAGGCAAGTCAGCAGGATGACCCCCAGCGCGATCCAGACGGGAATGCGTTTGAGCGGGGGCGGATTCACCATCTCGAGTTAAACAAAAAAACCAGGGCAGCACAAGGCTGCCCTGGTTGGTGAAAATTCTCAGAACTCAGATCGGCGGCTGCGGCGCCGAGAGCGGACGCCCGCCCTGCACCGGCGAAACGCGATAAATCGTCTGATCGCGGATGAAGGTAGTCGGCGCGGAGGAACCCGCCGCACCGCCTTGCATTCCCATGAGGACTTGGTTCAGCACGCGAGCCTGGCCGGTCGAGATCGGAGTTACCAGGCCGGTAGCCGGGTCAAACTGTTGGTGCGCATTCACCACTTGGGTTTGGGTGGAGCCGTTCGGGCTGACCCATGCCAGCACCACGGTGCCGGTCAGCACCCGGACGATGCCGTCCGCGCTGATCTCGTAAACCGTGCCGCGGATGCCAGCCACGCCATTGGGCAGCTTGATTTCATAGCGACTGGCGGGCGACAGTTTGCTCACGCTGCCCAAGATGCGGCCTTGCTTGAGATCCAGTTGGGTCTCGGTCACCACGTCGGCGCCGGTTTCCTGGCGGGTAAGCTTGTCAATCCCCAGCGCGGTGTCCGCGGTCACCCGGACCATATTCTGTTGTGGCTTGGCGCCAGTCAACGAACTGGTCGAGGAGGGGATAAACGGAGTAAAAACAGCAGTGCTGGGGATGGGCGCGCCGCCCTCGCCCAAAGCGAGGTCCACGAACGATCCCTTCTCCCGGCTGGTCTGGATGACCATGCCTGGCTGAAGAACGGTGCCTACCTTTACGGGTTGCCAGTTATTGTCCCCCCGTGAATATCGGGCGGTGCCCTTCATGCGAACGACTTTCGCGCTTATATCGACGGTCGTTTGCGCAACGACAGTGGAGGTCAGGGCGAGGGCCAATCCGCACGCGAGCACGGCGCTAGCTAAGCTTTGAATTCGTTTCATATTTGCTCCTGAAAAGGTCTGCATCTGTATTCTTTGATCGAAATACTAAACAACGGGACAGTATTGTCAACTCGAAAACGTAAAATTTATTCAAAGTTATTTTGACGGGCAAACCGCCCCGCGTCAAGGCTTTCCATGGCAAGTTTCGGGCCAGTTTCCACGGGCAAGCGCCTTTTCATCGGTTGGACCCCGTTCGGCCCGCGGAAGCGCCTCTTTCCGCCGCATCGAGCAGGCGGCGTCGCGCGATGTCCAAATAGCTGCGCGCAATCAGATTGTCCTCGGATTTGAGCTTCAGTGAACGCTCGAACCAGGGCCGCGCCGCCGCGTAATCGCCCAGCGCCACATAATGCAATCCGACGTTCGCCAGCGTGAAATAACCGTTGGGATCCAGCTTCTCAGCGCGATCGAACCAGGGCGCAGCGGCCTCGCTTTGCCCCAGCCAGTCCAGACACTGGCCCAAACGCAGGCAGGCATAGGCATCCCATGGGTTGTCTGCCCGGCTTCGCTCATACCAGGCAATGGCTTGCCGTCCGAGCGCCTCGTAGTCGTCGCCGCCCTCCAGACTTTGCACCCGGTAGCATTCGCCGATGTCGTAGGCGGTCTGGGCGTTCCGCGGGTTGATCTCCAGGGCGCGCTGGAGGAACCCCGCTCGCTGGGCGGAGAAATTGGGGGCGCGTTCCGCCCGCTCCAGCCAGGCGCTTTCGCGCAGACCGGCCACCCCTTGCCAGGCCAGCCAACCGAGCACCGGCAACAGCGCCAGGGTCGCCGCCCCGCAGGCCCAGCGCGGGACGCGATGCCAATGGTCATCCGTGGCGAAGCGCAAATGTCCGCTCAGCAAGGCAAGCAAGGTCACCGCGACCATGGCGTTGGCCGGCACCTGCATGTTGAAATCGACCAAGGAGTGAATCAAAATGGCCGCCAGGCCAGTGGCGCTCCCGAGCACCACGGCAAACTTGTTGCTGCCGCGTTTGCCGCCCAGATCGCCATTGCCGGACTGGACGTGTCTCCACGTTTGGGCCACCCCCCAGCCAGCCAGGGCCAGGGCCGCCGCCACCAACGCCGCGCCGGCGAGTCCCCAGTCCGTCAGGGTGTTCAAGTAATCATTATGCACTCGATCCGGGGTGAGCTGCACGCCGGCGGGGCGGTATTCGCGGAAGCGATAGTTGAAATGTCCCGGCCCCACTCCCCAGAGCGGGTGCTCGCGCCACATCAGCGCCGCCGGACGCCAGAGAGCATAACGCGTGTTCTCGTGCAACTGCCCTTCGCCCGAGGCGATCCGGTTGAAGCGGATGCGAACCGTCATGCTCTGGGTGGCGATCGCCAGGCCTGCGACCAACACCAGCAGCAGGGCCACCGCCGCCGGCAGCCGGTGGGCGCGCTGGCCGAGCAGCACGAACATCATCAGCAGGAGCGAAATTCCCGCCGCCACCAAACCACCGCGTGAAACCGTCGCCACCAGACCAACTCCCATCATCAAGGCGCCGTAGCCGAGAGCCACCCGCGTCAGCGGTTTGATCCGGCCCGCCAGCGTGTACGCCGCCGCCAGCGGCAGCGCCAGCTCCAGGAACCCCGCCGTGTGGTTGGGGCAAATGTAGGTGCCCGAGCCGCGCTGGGGATAGGGACTGATAAAATTCCACACCCGGTTTGATCCGGTCGCGAATTGAAAGATGGCGTAACCGGCGATGGCCATGCCTAGAAAAATCAAAGTGAAGGTGATGAAGGTGATCGAGCTTTGCCGGTGGAGATTGGCCACGACCGCCCAAAACAGCAGCGCGTACATCACGACCCGCAGCAGCTCCGGGCGCGCCACGTACTCGATATCCGCAGTCAGGTAACGCGCGCCGGCATACAGGGTGAAGGCCAGCACGACCCACGCCAGCGGCGGCCACAACAGGCGTTCACGCGGATTCAGCCAGAGCCGCGTCAGCCAGAGCAGCGCCACCCCGGTGATGAGCAGCAGCAGCACCGAAAAATCAAACTCGCGCACCGCGCCCGTCGCGAGCGGGCCATAGACGAGCATGCTCAAAACCAGGCCTAAAATGCCCCACTCACACCAACCGTCCAACTTGTCGCGATCCATTCAGACGGGTATTTTACGCAACCTCCTCAGCCAGGTCACGCGGCAAAGAGATTAAAGTAGGCCAAGTTCGTCAGGAGCAGGAACAGGCTGCGTTATGGGTCCATCCGCGGGGAAGCTTGGCGGGATGCCGCATGCGGAAGGTAACGTTCCATTCACCCGTGGCGCGGGGCGGTCAGCGCTTTGCCGGTTTCGCCGGCTTCTTTGCGGAGAGTTTGCAGCCGCTGGTCCCAATCCGCCCAACTGGCCTGCCAATCGGGTCCGGAGAATTTCTTTTTAGCCTCGGGCAGACTGGCTTCGAGCGCCTTCAACTCACGGATCACGCAATTGCGGTCGCCCCATTTGAGGCAGCCTTCCGCCAGGGCGATCCGGTTCTCGGGATACAGCGGAGCCAGTTCGATGGCGCGCGTCAGATGCTTTTGGGCGTTCAAGCGGTTGCCCACGCTGGCGAAGCGCGGCGCGTCCCGGTAAAGCATGCCGAGATTGCGATCCGGTCCCGCATAATCGAGTTCGGGGTTGAGTTGCCGCGCTTTTTCGAACTCCGCCTCCATCCGTTTCACGAGCTTCAAGGCGCCGATGCCGCGGGTGCGGGCAATCTGGCCCAGGTTCATGGCCAGATAATAGTGCGCCTCGGCGGAGCGGGGATCTTCGTCCAGAGCGGCTTGGGCGGCGGCCTCGCCCTTTTCGCCCAATCGGGCGCGTTCGTCATGGCTGCTGGCGAACTCGGCCAGATCAAAGGCCGCGCGAGCGAATTCCCAGGCGGCCCGGGGGTTGCGGGGTTCTTTCTCGTAGGTGGCCGCCGCGACGGCGTAAGCCTGTTGGGCGCGCGCGGCGGGGGGGGCGGGATCCGACCAAGCTCCCAGCGCGAAGAAAATGAAAGACAAAACCAGCAATCCGGAGCGCGGTAAACGCCCGCTTTTCACGAGATTCACGCCCCATCCCCGCCCGCGCCCTCCCTCGGCGGATGCCCCACCGCCGCGAGGAGGCCGCCGCCGGGCCGGACAAATTCGAGTTGCGAACCGCATAAACCGTTTTATACTCTACAATCAGTGAGATTAAACTGGAAATTCCTGGGGCTGGCCGGGTGCGCCGGCGCGCTGTTGCTGAGTTCCGGTTGCAGCGGCATCAACACCACCCACAGCGTTTCGCCCGCCACGTTCCTGCTTCCCGGCTTGATGAAGGCCGACCCCCAGCCGACGGAAGGCGCGGAGCCCACCCTGCCGGCGGCCACTGGCCCGCGGGTGGCGCAACTGACTCGTTAACAAACTGGTTTTCAGAAAGGGGATTTATTTGCTATGCGATTTCCATTCGCATTGACCGTTAAGATTGCGCGGCACATTATCAAGCATAAACTGCGTAAAACCCCGCGTTTTGCTCTGGTTTTGCAATTGGAGCCGTTGCACACCTGCAATTTAACCTGCACTGGCTGCGGCCGCATCCGCGAGTATTCCACGAGTCTCAAGGACATGATGAGCGTGGAGGATTGCCTGGCCTCGGCGACGGAGTGCGACGCTCCGATGGTTTCGGTTTGCGGCGGCGAGCCGTTGATTTACCCCAAAATCAAGGAACTGGTGGCGGGTCTGCTTCAGCAGGGCCGGATTGTCTATATCTGCACCAACGGCCTGTTCATGCGCCGGGAGTTGAAGGATTACCTTGCCAGCACCTACTCGCCGGCGCGGGAAACCCTCCTGCGGCAGCTCCTTGACGAGAAACTGATTTCCGATGCGGACGCCGAGACCATCCGCAAAGGGCCGAAGGACGACCGCCCGCCGATCGTGCCCAGCCACTGGCTTTACTGGAATGTGCATGTGGACGGCCTCGAGTACACGCATGATTTGATTGTCGAGCGCGAGGGCGTATTCAAGGAATGCGTGGCCGCCATTCGCATGGCCAAGATGCTCGGCTTCCAGGTGGCCACGAACACCACCGTGTATCGCGAGACCGACGTCCGCGAGATCGAGGAGATGTTTCATTTCTTCTCCTCGCTCGAGGTGGATGGGCACACGATCTCTCCGGGATACGACTACGACGCCGCCAAAAAAGACATGGTCAAGCGGCTGGGCAAGAAGCCGGAGGACTTTTTCCTCACCCGCGCCATGACCCGCGAGAAATTCGCGCGCATCCAGGAGTGGGGCAAGCATTTCACCATCTTCGGCACCCCGGTGTACCAGGAATTCCTTGCCGGCAAACGCGACCTGACCTGCACCGCCTGGGCCATTCCCACGCGGAATATCAAGGGCTGGAAAGCGCCCTGCTATCTGATGACCGACGGCCATTATGCCGGTTATCAGGAGATGCTCGACCAGGTGGATTGGAGCAAATACGGGGTGGTCAACGGCGTGGCGCGCGATCCGCGCTGTGAGAATTGCATGGTGCATTGCGGCTACGATCCGAGCGGCGCGCTGGGCACAAATTACCAGTCGGGCGACAACTGGAAGAACTTCAAATACAACTTCTGGCCCCGGCCCGCTCCCTCAAAATTCGGCTCCAGCGTGAACGCCTTCAATGGCGCCTCGATTGGCAAGGGCCATCTCGCCCAGGCTCGCGAGGCAGTGAAGGCTGGCCAATCGGGCGCCCGGCCCGCGGCGGCCAACGGCAACGGCAGCCTCAAAATCTCGGGCGGCTGCGGCTCGGGCGCCCAGCGCGCCGAGCGCGAGGATTTGCTCGCAAAAATGCGCGCCGCCAAAAAAGCGGACTGAGCCAGCCCTCGGCCCGCCTTGTCAACCCTTTGGAAATGAGCAAAACCCTGTTCCTCAGTCCTCCCTCGTTCGACGGCTTCGATGGGGGCGCGGGCTCGCGATACCAGGCCCGGCGGGAAGTCACCAGTTATTGGTACCCTACCTGGCTGGCCCAACCGGCCGCGCTGACGCCCAACTCGCGGCTGATGGATTGCCCGCCGCACCATATCGAAATCAAACAATGCCTCGAAGAGGCGAAGGCTTACGATCACGTCATCATCCACACTTCGACACCCTCGCTCAAAAACGATTGCCAGGTGGCCGAGGCGATCAAACGCAACCGGCCCGAGACCATAATCGGCTTTGTGGGCGCCCACGCCGCCGTGCTGCCTGCCGAGACCCTCAAGGCCTCGCCGGCGATTGACTGGGTCGGCCGCAAGGAATTTGATTACACCTGCAAGGAAGTGGCCGAGGGGCGTCCCCTCGAGGCCGTTGCCGGCCTTTCCTACCGGGACCAGGAAGGGCGGATCAAACACAACCCGGAGCGGGAGTTGATTCCGAATCTGGACGCGCTGCCGTGGGTGGCGGATGTGTACCGGCGGGATCTGCAGATCGAGAAATACTTCATTGGCTATCTGCTGCATCCCTACGTCAGCCTCTACACCGGGCGCGGCTGTCCGGCGCAATGCACCTTCTGCCTGTGGCCGCAGACCATCGGCGGCCACAAATACCGCGTGCGCTCGCCGCAGAATGTCGCCGACGAAATGGCCTACATGAAGCGGAGTTTTCCGCAGGTGAAAGAGTTCTTCTTCGACGATGACACCTTCACGGCCAACCTGCCGCGCGCCCGCGAGATCGCGAAGAAGCTGGCGCCGCTTGGGCTGACCTGGAGCTGCAACAGCCGGGCCAACCTGGATTACGACACCATCAAATCCTTCAAGGACTCAGGCTTGCGCCTGTTCCTGGTCGGCTACGAGAGCGGCAACGAGCAGATCCTCAAGAACATCAAAAAAGGTGTCACCACCGACGAGATGCGGCGTTTCACCAAAGCCTGCCACCAGGCGGGCGTGGTGATTCACGGCACTTTCATCCTCGGCCTGCCCGTCGAGACCCGCGAAACCATCGAGCAAACGATCCGGTTTGCTCAGGAACTCGATGTCTTCAGCCTGCAAGTCTCTCTGGCCGCGCCGTATCCCGGCACCGAACTCTTCGAGATGGCCCGCCAAAATGGCTGGTTCACCAAGAAGGACAAGACCGACCTGGTCGAGAACGACGGTTTCCAGCAGAGCGCCCTCGAATATCCGGACCTGAGCAAGGAGGAGATCTTCGAGGCCGTGGATCGCTTCTACCGCGCCTATTATCTGCGGCCCAAACCGATCCTGCGGATCATCAAGACCATGCTGGAGGACAAAGACGTCTTCGTGCGCCGCTGCCGCGAGGGTTACGAGTTTTTCCGGAGCCTGCGCCAGCGCAAAGACGATCTGCAAGCCGCCCGCGCCGCCACTCCGGCGGCTGCGCCCGCCGCGGCGGTGTGAAGAACACGCTTCCGGAAGCCGTCCGGGCTGGCGCACGGGAACGGGAGGAGCGGGACGGACGTCATCGCTCTCAGCGGGCGCGGTTCAGCCGTTTTCCTGGCGGGTTTCCGGCAAATCTCCTCCGGGGGCGCCCAAAGGCCGGAGTTTGCCCAGAATAGCCTCCCGGCTCGCCGTTCCGACGATTCTCGCGCAAGGTTTCCCCTCGACGAAGAAAAGCAGCGTGGGAACGGACTGGATGTCGTACCACAAACTCAGATCCAGACTGTCGTCGGCGTTAACCCGGACAACGCGGCCCTTGCCGGCCCAGGAACGCGCGAGGTCCCGCAGAATGGATTCGAGAACCCGACAAGGCCGGCTCCATGGAGCCCAGAACTCGACCAGAACGGGTTGCTTCGACTGGAGAACCTCGGCGTCAAAACTGGCCTCCTCGATGTTCACCATCAGCCCTCCGCCCGTCCAGAGATCCATGTCCTCAGCTTGCTTCATCGTCTTCTGGTTGGAAGGCAGAGTTCGTGCCATTGACTTCATTTCGTTGTAAACGTCTTGATTGGAGAGAGTAAGGAATAAAGCGGTGATTTCCGGTTGAGGGCCGGAATTTCGACCGGTCGGAATTCCGTCCATTTTTAGTTTGGCAGATCTGCCGGGTTCCGGCACCATGGGCCCGTCATGGCATCAGTCAGTGAAAGCCGGTTCGATCCAAACCTGGCGACCCAATTTCTTCTGGAGATTGCCAACGAGCAGTCACTGGATCATTTGTTGCGGACGATTGTCGATCGCGCCGTGGAGCGGCCGGATGTGGTGTGCGCCCAGGTGTGGCTTATCGAGAAGGGTGATTTGTGCGCTTCCTGTCCGCGGCGGGCGGAATGCCCTGACCAGTCACGCTGCCTGCGTCTGGTCGTGGCGAAGGGAAAATCCATTCTGGGCCTCACGCAGCAGGCGAGGCAGTTCGAGGATTTGAGTTCCAGGGTTCCGCTGGGGATTGGCCCGCTGGGGAGCGCGGTCGCCAGCGGCGAGCAAAAGTTTGTACAGGACCTGCAAAAGCAGCCGCCCTCCACGGCGGATCTCGCCTGGCTCCGGGAAGAACGCATTCGGGGATACTCGATCAGCCCCATCAGGTTCAAGAGTGAATCACTGGGGGCCATTGTCGGGTTCACGCGCGATGATTTGCCGGAAGAAGCGCGGCCCTGGGGACAGATTTTTGCCGACCATGTGGGCGCCGCGATCGCGAATGCCCGGGCCTGGGAGGAAATCCAGCGGCTGAAAGCGCAACTCGAGCTGCAAAACGATTATCTTCAAGAGCAGGTGGTCGAGGCCCGAGCCTTCGGCGATCTGGTCGGCCACAGCGCGGCCTTGCGACATATCGTCAGCCAGATCGACCTGGTGGCGCCGACTGAGGCATCGGTCTTGATCTTGGGTGAAACGGGAACGGGCAAGGAGCTCGTCGCGCATGAGATTCATCGGCGCAGCGCCCGCAAGGAGGGGCCTTTAGTTCGAGTGAATTGCGCTTCGATCCCGCGCGAGCTGTTCGAAAGCGAAATCTTCGGGCATGTTAAAGGCGCGTTTACCGGAGCCGTAAAGGACCGCGTCGGTCGTTTTGAAACGGCGGAGGGTGGCACCATTTTCCTGGACGAAGTGGGGGATATTCCTCTCGGAATTCAGGCCAAACTGCTGCGGGTGCTGCAGGAGAAGCGCTACGAACGTGTGGGCGATGATCAAACCCGGCGGGCGGACGTCCGGATTGTGGCGGCGACCAATCGGGATTTGAAGAAGGCGGTGGCGGCGGGCCGGTTCCGCCAGGATCTCTACTATCGGCTGAACGTGTTTCCGATCCAGGCGCCGGCGCTGAGGGAACGGCTGGAGGACATACCCTTGCTGGCCAAACACTTCGTGGATCGGTCCGTCCGGGAGCTGAAATGCGCTCACCCGCGTTTGACTCGGGCGGCAATTGGCGAACTGCAAAACTACGATTGGCCAGGCAATGTGCGGGAGTTGCGCAATATCATTGAGCGGGCGGTGATCCTGGCGCGGGGCGGGGCGCTGGCGTTTGACTTGCCGTCCTCGAGGCACTCGCTTCCCCCGCCAACCAGCGATCGATCCGGGTCAATCGGCAATGATCCGGTCAGGCAAAAATTTCTTACGCAAGCGGAACTGGATCGCGGAGAGCGCGAAAATCTGGTGGCAGTTTTGGAGGCGTCCAATTGGAAAATCAAGGGCCCCGACGGCGCGGCTGAGCTTCTGGGGGTAAAGCCTTCGACGTTGCATTCGAAGCTGGATAAATGGGGGCTAAAGCGGCCTGAGCCTCGGAGCTATTGAATCGCGGCCGGCGAGTTCCGATGCTCCTCTCGGCGGAGCTGATTTGCCTCAAATGACCGTTGGTGGAAGCGGTCGAAATCCCGACCCTGCCGGATCGCCTGGGATCGTAAACATATCTTGTTGTGATTCAGTCACATAGGATGCATGAAAGAGTTTGGCGCGATTACTGCATACGGGCTTTCGCATGCTAATTGCGTACAGAAATCCAGGCCGGGGCCGTATCTCCCGCGCCGAGCAAAGACTTTCGCCAGATTGCGTCAGCGGAACGCTGCTCTTTGACAAGAGCCAGGCCGTCATCCGTCATCCCGGGCGCGGCACTTCCTCCGGTGTCCGGCATCCGGCGCTTTTCTTATCCTTGAGCGCCGGGTTATTGCTGATGGGCTGTGACCAAGGGCCGCAGGCTGCGGCGCCGCCGGCGGCGCCTGAGGTAACGGTGGTGACGGTAGCGCGACAGCCGGTTTTGCTCACGATCGAACTGCCCGGGCGCACCGTTCCCTTCCGCATCGCGGAAATCCGGCCGCAAGTGAACGGTCTCATTCAGAAGCGATTGTTTACGGAAGGCTCGGAGGTCAAGGCCGGCCAGGCGCTGTACCAAATCGATCCCGCGCCATTCCAGGCGGCTCTGGACAACGCCGACGCCGCGCTGGGCCGGGCGGCGGCCAATCTGCCGGCAATTCAGTCGCGGGTGAAGCGGTATAAAGAGGCGCTGGCGGACAAGGCCATCAGCCAGCAGGATTTTGATGATGCGTCGGCCGCCCTGAGGCAGGCGGAGGCCGACATCAACTACTACAACGCCACGGTGCAAAGCGCGCGGATCAACCTGAACTACGCGCGCGTGGTGTCGCCGATCTCCGGGCGGATTGGGAGCTCGAGCGTGACCGACGGGGCCATTGTGACGGCGTACCAGTCGGTGGCGCTGGCCACCATCCAGCAACTCGATCCGATTTATGTGGATGTGCCGCAATCGGCGACCGAGCTGCTGCGGCTCCAGAAGCGGCTGGAGGCGGGCCAACTCAAGAACGACGGGACCAATGCGAGCAAAGTGAGCCTCATCATGCCGGATGGTTCGACGTATCCCCTGGAAGGGACGCTGCAGTTTCGGGACATTTCGGTGGATCCGACCACCGGTTCGGTGAGTTTGCGCATGATTTTCCCCAATCCGAAGGGGGTTCTGCTGCCGGGTATGTTTGTGCGCGGGGTGTTGCGGGAGGGCGTCAACGAGGAGGCCATCCTGATTCCCCAGCAAACGGTGGCGCGCGACACCAAAGGCAATCCGGTGGCGATGATCGTGGACCAGGAGGGCAAGGCGCAACAACGGCAGCTCGTGGTGGAGCGGACCATCCGGGATCAATGGCTCGTCACCTCCGGGCTCGTGCCCGGCGACCGGGTGATCGCCGAGGGGATGCAGAAGGTCCGGCCCGGCATGGCTGTAAGGCAGGTCCCTTTTGAGCGAGATGGCCGCCCGGCCACGAAACCGCTGAAGTCCGCCGACCAAACCGCCACGGCCTCGAACTAAGGTCCGGCCATGCTATCGAGATTTTTTCTGGAGCGTCCCGTCTTCGCTTGGGTGATCGCCATCATCCTCATGGTGGCGGGGGCGCTGGCCATTCATAAGCTCCCCATTTCGCAGTATCCGCCGATTGCGCCTCCTTCGATTGCCATCACCGCGACGTATCCGGGCGCCTCGGCCGAGACGGTGGAGAACAGCGTGACGCAGATCATCGAGCAGAAGATGACCGGCTTTGACAAAATGCTCTACCTGTCGGCGACCAGCGATTCGGCGGGGATGACCCGCCTTGAATTGACCTTTGCTCCGGGGACGGATCCGGATCTCGCGTGGGCGCAGGTGCAGAACAAGCTTCAACTGGCCATGTCGAGCCTGCCGGAGGTGGTGCAGCGGCAGGGCGTGATGGTGAGCAAGAGCACGCGCAATTACCTGATCGTCGTGGGCCTGGTTTCCGAGGATGGCAGCATGGACGGGAACGATTTGCGGGACTACGCCAAATCCAGTCTGGAGAAGGTGCTCTCGCGAGTGCCGGGGGTCGGCGAGGTGGAGGTGTTTGGCGCGCAGTATGCCATGCGCGTCTGGATCAATCCGAACCGGCTGACGGAATACGGCCTGACCTTTGCGGACGTGGTCGCGGCGATGCGGGCTTACAACGTGGAGATCTCCGCCGGACAGTTTGGCGGGGCTCCGGCCGTCGAAGGCCAGCGGTTGAACGCGTCCATCATCGTGCAAAGCATGCTCAAGACGCCCGAGGAATTCGCCGCGATTCCGCTGCGGACCAACCCGGACGGTTCGACGGTGCGGGTCGCGGATATTGGCCGCGCCGAACTGGGGGCGGAGGATTACAGCGTGGAGGTGGACTACAACGGGCGACCTTCGGCTGGACTGGCGGTGCGGCAGGCCGCCGGCGCCAACGCGCTGGATACCGCGGACCACGTCCGCGCCAAGATGAAGGAAATGAGCCAGTTCTTCCCGCCGGGAATGAAAGTGGTTTACCCGTATGACACCACTCCCTTCGTGAGGGTGGCCATCAAGGAGGTGGTCAAGACCCTCTTCGAGGCGATCCTGCTCGTCTTTTTGGTGATGTATCTGTTCATGGGGAACCTGCGGGCCACGCTGATTCCGACGATCGCCGTGCCGGTGGTGATTCTGGGGACCTTCGCGGTGCTCGGGTTCGCCGGCTTCTCGATCAACATGCTCACCATGTTCGCCATGGTGCTGGCCATTGGTCTGCTGGTGGACGATGCCATCGTGGTCGTCGAGAACGTGGAGCGCATCATGAGCGAGGAGGGGCTGGCGCCTTTTGAAGCGACGCGGAAATCGATGGATCAGATCACTCCGGCGCTGATCGGCATCGGGCTGGTGCTCTCGGCGGTGTTTGGTCCGATGGCGTTTTTTCCGGGATCCACCGGCGTCATATACCGCCAGTTCTCGATTACCATCATCGCGGCGATGCTGCTTTCGGTGGTGGTCGCGCTGGTGTTGACACCCGTCTTGTGCGCCGCGCTGCTCAAGCCGGTGCCCCAGGGCCATCAACCCGCGGAATCGAGCGTCTGGTTCCTGCGCCCGTTTTTCACCTGGTTTGACCGCGTTTTCTTTCGCGCCAGGGATTATTACGTCGCCCTGGTGGGGCATTCGCTGGCCCGGCGGGTCCGGTATGTCGCGGTGTTTGTGGCGCTGGTCGGCGCGCTGGGTTTTCTTTTCAAACAAATGCCGACGGCGTATTTGCCGGACGAAGACCAGGGCATCCTGCTGGCGCAAGTCATGCTTCCCGCCAACTCGACTTTGGAGCAGACCAAGGCCGTGGTGGCGGAAATGCGGGACCACATGACGCGGAATGAAAGCAACACGGTGGAAGCGGTGTTCACCGTCTCGGGGGTGGGCATGGCCGGGCGGGGACAAAACGTGGGCATGGCCTTTACCAAGCTGAAGGATTGGGAGCTGCGCGACCGGCCGGAAATGAAAGTGGGCCCCATCGCCCAAAGGGCGACGGCCAGGTTTTCCGGGATTCGCAACGCCCTGGTGTTTGTCTTCGCGCCGCCGGCGGTGGTGGAGCTGGGCCAGGGCAAGGGGTTTGACCTGCAATTGCTCGACCGGGGCGGCCTGGGTCATGCCAAGCTGATGGAGGCGCGCAACCAACTCCTCGGGATGGCCGCGCAAAGCCCGCTGGTGACGAAGGTCCGTCCGAACGGCCAGGAGGACGTGCCGGAATACCGGGTGGATGTGGATTGGGAGAGGGCGGGCGCCCTGGGGGTGCCGATCGATTCCATCCACCACACGATTTCAACGGCCTTTGGCAGCGCGTATGTGAATGACTTCATCCAGGGCGGCCGCGTCAAGCGCGTGTATGCCCAGGCGGACGCCGGCTATCGCATGCTGCCCGAGGATCTCGAGAAGCTTTATGTCCGCAACCACCTGGGTAAAATGGTGCCCTACTCCTCCTTTGCGAGCGGGCATTGGACTTTTGGTTCCCCGCGGTTGGAACGTTTCAACGGATTTCCCTCCATGAACCTCATGGGCGAACCCGCCCCAGGCCGAAGCTCCGGCGAGGCCATGGCGGAGATGGAAAACCTGATTGAGAAACTGCCGCAGGGCATTGGCCATGATTGGACAGGCCTGTCCTACCAGGAGCGGCAGGCGGGCGGGCAATCCGCTCCCATCTACGCCTTTTCCATCCTCGTGATTTTTCTCTGCCTGGCGGCCCTTTACGAGAGCTGGCCGATTCCTCTTTCCATCCTCCTGGCCTTGCCCCTGGGGGTGATCGGCGGCGTCATCGGATCGTCGGTTCGCGGGTTGCCCAACGACGTCTATTTCCAGATCGGCCTGCTGGCCACGTTGGGCCTGACCACCAAGAACGCGATCCTGATTGTGCAGTTCGCCAAGCATCGGGTGGAGGAGGGAATGGGGCTGATCGAGGCGACCATGGAGGCCGCCAAACTCCGGCTCCGACCCATTATCATGACCTCGCTCGCCTTCGGATTCGGCGTTCTGCCCCTGGCGCTTGCGAGCGGAGCGGGCGCCGGCGCGCAGGTGGCCATCGGCACCGCCGTGATCGGGGGAGTCGTCACTTCCACCTTTCTGGTCACCCTTTTCGCGCCGCTATTCTACGTGATTGTGCAGGGGACGTTCGGGCGGAAGCGGCGGTACGCCGCGGTCCGCGCCAAAGCATCCCCCGACCAGCCATCCCACTCATGAGCATGAACCAACTAATCCCAGCGTTTCCGAGGCGCGGCGTTTCCGGCGCGCTGGCCTTTGCCGTGTGCCTTCTCGTTGCGGGCGGCTGCACCATGGCTCCGAAATATACCCGCCCCGCGGCGCCCGCGCCCGCCGATTGGCCTTCCGGCCCGGCCTATGGCCGCGCGGAGCGGACGAACGCCCCGGGCGCAACCGAGCTCCATTGGCGGGATTTTTTCACGGACCAGCATCTCCGGCAGGTCATTGGGCTGGCGCTCACGAACAATCGGGATCTGCGGATCGCCGGGCTTAACGTTCAGCGCGCCCGGGCGCTGTACGGGATTCAGCGCGCCGAACTTTTCCCCGTCGTGAACGCGACGGGCGGCGGCAGCAGAGCGCGCGTCCCCGCCGACCTCTCCAGCACGGGCGCCCGGCAAACGGTGGAATCCTACAGCGCGAATCTCGGCGCCGCCTCATGGGAAATCGATTTCTTCGGCCGCATCCGCAGCCTCAAGGATCGCGCGCTGGAGGAATATCTGGCGACGGAACAAGCCCGGCGAAGCGCCCAAATTCTGCTGGTCTCCTCCGTGGCCCAGGCGTACCTGGCCCTGGCGGCGGATCGGGAAAACCTGGCGCTGGCGGAAACCACGCTCCAGAACCAGCAGGCGGCCTACGACCTGGTCAAACACCGGCATGAGTTGGGTTTGACGCCGGAACTCGAGGTTTTTCGGGCGCAGACTCCGCTGGAGATCGCCAGACGGGATGTGGCGATCTACACCCAACAGGCGGCCAGGGATGAAAATGCCCTGAACCTGCTGGTCGGCGTTGCTACGGGGCCCGACTGGACCGGAGCGCCGCGTGAGTTGAACGGGGTAAATCCGCCGCGAGAAGTTTCAGCCGGCCTCCCTTCGGAGGTGTTGCTGCGCCGGCCCGACGTGGTTCAAGCGGAGAGCCTGCTCAAAGCGGCGAACGCCGATATCGGCGCGGCCCGGGCCGCTTTCTTCCCGCGCATTTCCCTGACCGCGGCGATCGGGACGGCCAGCAGTGATCTCTCGGGCTTGTTCAAATCGGGCTCCGGCACCTGGAGTTATGCGCCCCAGATGGTCATGCCCATCTTCGACGCGAGAACCTGGTCGGCGCATCGGGCTGCCAAGGTCCAGCGCGAGCTGGCGGTGGCCCAGTACGAGCGAGCCATCCAGAGCGCATTCCGGGAGGTGGCTGACGCGTTGGCCACTCGCGGCACCGTCGGCCAGCAGGTGGCGGCGCAGGAATCGCTCGTCAAAGCCCTGGCGGAGACCTACCGGCTCGCCACTTCCCGGTATGAAAAGGGTCTCGACAGTTATTTGGGAGTGCTCGACGCGCAACGGTCCCTCTTTGCCGCGCAACAAGCGCTGGTTGTTCTCCGGCTGGAGAAGCTCTCCAATCAGGTCAGCCTTTACGCGGTGCTGGGAGGCGGGTGGGAGGAGGAGGGCCCGAGCGATCAGTTGGCGGCAACCCCCCGTTAGACAGCATAAGGCAGAGGCGCCGGCACCGCCACCTGCGCCAGCGTGCAAGCGGGATCCCCCTCGGTCAGGTAAGCTCGCCGAGGGCGCCGAAATCCATCTTCAGCATCATCGGGTAAATCATCAGCCACAGCAGGACGCTAATCGGCACGTGGACCTGCGAACTATGCTGCTCTCGAGAATTTGCGGCCTCTTCCTGCCGAGCTCACCCGCAGCAGCGCGGCTTCCCCGGCTTGACCGCGCTGATTTCCAGGCTGGTGAGGTAATCCTCCGGCCCGCTCCCCTGGGGCAGGTGCGCGAGGATTTTCTGATACAGCGGATCTTTCCAATCCGTCATCGCCGCCACATATCCCGCTTTCGGCTTCAACTCGATCACCGTCAGCCCGGCCTCTGCCACCATGCGCTCCGTCTCCCCCACCAACTGCGCCCCGGCGATGCATCCCACCAGCGCCTCGACCATTTCCACCACCGGCCCCGGCAGCGGCTTCAGCAGCGCCAGGTCGGACACTGCCACGCGTCCGCCCGGCTTTAACACCCGCGCAATCTCGCGCCACACCTGCGCCTGGTCGGGAGACAGATTGATGACGCAGTTTGAAATGACCACATCCACGCTCGCGTCCGCCACCGGCAGATGCTCAATTTCCCCGAGCCGGAATTCCACGTTCTCCAGCTTCGTCCGCTCGCGGAAGGTCGAAATATTCTTCCGCGCCTTCGCCAGCATCTCGGCCGTCATGTCCACGCCGATAACCCGGCCCGCCGGCCCGACTTTCGGCGCGGCAATGAACGCGTCGAAGCCGGCCCCGCTCCCCAGGTCGAGCAACACCTCTCCCGGGGTTAGCGCCGCAATCGCGCCCGGGTTGCCACAGGAGAGCCCGATGTTCGCGCCAGCGGGCAGGGCGGCCAGTTCCGTCTCGGTGTAGCCGATGTGCTTCGCCAGCACCTCCGCAGCCACCTCGGACATTCCGCCACAACAGCTCGACTTCCGCCGCTCGCTGCCGCTCCGCGCGATCTCGGCATAGCCGGACCGCACCTGCTCTCGAACCACCTCTGGATTCATTTTCGTCTTGGTGCTCATAAAATCATTCTCTGTCGCGCTCCATTCTCATCCGCTGGCCCGTACCGCGGCAGAGGAATAGAACCTTCAATTTCCGCGCTGCCGCTTGCATAACTCGCCGATGTCCATCGCCAGCACCTTATGCAGTCGAGCCGTGTCTTCTGCCATGCGCGCATTTCCATCCAGCGATCGCCGCACCCAGGCCGCCGCTTCGCGCGCGGCGGCGGGCGCCTCCTTGCCGGCCTGGGAATAATACATCCACCGCCCCTCCTTTCGGGCACTTACCAACCCGGCCTGGTAGAGCACCGACAAATGCTTGGAAACCGTGGACAACGCCAGCCCGGTCCATTCGGCGATCTGACAAACACACAGCTCGCCCTCCCGCAGCGCCAGCAGCATCCGCAGCCGGTTTTCATCCGCCAGGGCTTTCGTGATCTTCAAAAACTCTTTCATCTCACTTTGCCACTTCGCCAACAAGCGAAACATAACTCGCGTGGGAATCCCCGTCAAGTCCGCGGCGATGTTCCGGACCTCATCTCGATGGCAGTCCTGCCATTTTGAAAACATCGGGGGTGGAAACAGGGGGCGGAACGCCTGGTTTTTGCGGGTGCCGAACCAGGGCTTCGCCAGGGAATCGCCAGCGGCGCAAAGAGGTTTGCTGGGGAATTCCGAACCGCCCAGGTTGAAAGCGCGGGGACAGCCAGGTCATCCACGTTCCGGCATTGGATCGCGGAGCCATCTCCCGGCGGCGGACTGCGCATGGAACCGGCGCCGGCGGCGATCGGGCAAATGTACGGCGTGGCGGCCAGGGCGTCGTGGGATCCGGCGAAGAAGCTTGGGGCGTGAGCAGGTCACGCCCTGCTTTTTGTGGGGGCGGCTCCGTCCCAAGAGCGGCGGCGGCAAGATCCGGCGTGATTATTCCCCGGGCCGGCCTTATGCTTCAGCGCAAATGACCAGAGTGAAAACTCCGCCCTTGCGGATCAACCGCCGGAACTTTCTGCGCTGGGCCGGCGGTATTTCCGCCGCCGCCGTGATTCGCCCGCCGGGCCTGTTCGCCGCCGAGCCGGATGCCCCCCGGATGACGCTGCTGGAAACCCGCGTGATCAGCCGCGACCCGCGGCATTACCACGGCTGGCCCACGCTGGCGCGGCGGCGAAACGGCGAGCTGCTGCTGGCTTACTCGGGCGGGCGCGAGGGCCACGTCTGCCCGTTTGGCCGGGTGGAGCTGATGGTCTCGCGCAATGACGGGCGCGACTGGGGCTGGCCCCAGGTGTTATTCGACAGCCCGATTGACGACCGCGACGCGGGCGCGCTGGAAACGGCGAGCGGCGCCCTGTTGATCACCACCTTCACCTCGCTCGCCTACGAGGCGGCGCTGGGAAAGGCCGAACGGCGGAAACCGGGCGCGACGGACGCGTGGCCCCGGCAGCGGCTCGAAGCCTGGCGCGCGGCCCACGAACGGATCAGCGCCGGGGAACGCCAGGCGTCGCTCGGGCAGTGGCTTTTGCGCTCGACCGACGGCGGCCTGAGCTGGTCCGGACGTCTGCCCAGCCTCGTCAACAGCCCGCACGGCCCGATTCAACTGGCCGATGGACGCCTGCTTTACGCCGGGATCGAATTGTGGTCGAGCCCGCGCCGGGTGGGGGTCTGTGAATCGATGGATGATGGCCAGACCTGGCGCTGGCTGGCCGAAATTCCGGCCCGGGCCGGCGACCAGACCGGCTCCTACCACGAGTTGCACTGCGTCGAGACCGCGGATGGGCGCGTGGTGGCGCACCTCCGCAACCACAACCCTGTCAACCCGGGCGAGACCCTCCAGAGCGAATCCGCCGACGGCGGCCAAACCTGGTCCGAGCCGCGCGCCATCGGAGTGTGGGGATTGCCGTCCTTTCTCTCGCGCCTGCGCGATGGCCGGCTGCTCATGACTTACGGTTACCGCCGCGCGCCTTTCGGCAACCAGGCAAGAATCAGCGAAGATCACGGCCGGACGTGGTCCCGCCCGGTGACGATTTCCGCGGACGGCGCCTCGGTGGATCTGGGCTATCCCAGCACCGTCGAGCTGGCGGATGGCACGCTGCTGACGGTCTGGTACGAAAAACTGGAAGCCTCGCCCCAGGCCGTGCTGCGCCAGGCGCGGTGGCGGTTGACCGGATAGAAAACTCCTTGCGCCCGACCGGCGGCGGCGCTTTCGCGCCACAGAAGAATCTTGCGCCGGGAGGCTTGGTTCGGTAACCATGAGCCGACTTGTGTCCGAGCGTCCCGGCGGGTTTTCCGGAATGGCCGGGCGCGCTTGATGTCGGAAAAGGTTGACCAAATATTTGTCGCGCTGAAGCACTGGCTGGCGGGTTTTGCCCCGGCTCAGTGGCAGCCTGGCGTTTCGGCGTTGCTTTCCGTGGCGGCGCTCCTCGGCGCCTTTGCGGCGTTGTTTGCGCTCACGACGCTTTTGGAGCGGAAAGGTCTGGGACGCATGCAGAACCGCTACGGTCCGAACCGGGCGGGGCCTTTCGGGCTGTTGCAACCGCTGGCGGACGGTGTGAAGGCGCTGACCAAGGAGGACGTGGTGCCCGGGGGCGCGGATCGGGTGATGCATTTTCTCGCGCCGCTGGTGCTGGTGCTGCCGGTTTTCCTGGCGTTGGCGGTGCTGCCGGTGGGGCGGAACATGGTGGCGGTGGATTTGGACGCGGGGGTGCTGTTTTTCTTCGCCGTCGGCGCGGCGACCGAGTTGGCGGTGTTCCTGGCCGGGTGGTCGAGCCGGAACAAGTACGCGCTGCTCGGCGCAATGCGCGCGCTGGCGCAGATGATCAGCTACGAGGTGCCGCTGGTGCTCTCGGCGTTGACGGTGGTGATGATGGCCGGGTCGCTTTCGACGGTAAGCATCGTGGACGCGCAGGCGGGCTACTCGGGCTGGATTCCGCGCTGGTATGTTTTCACGCCGTGGGGGCTGGCGGGCTTTGTCCTGTTCCTGATCGCCGCGGCGGCCGAGGCGAACCGCTCGCCCTTCGATCTGCCCGAGGGGGAGTCTGAAATCATCGCGGGGTATTACATCGAGTATTCGGGATTCAAGTTCGCCCTCTTTTTTCTGGGTGAGTACATCGGGTTGTTTGCGGCCAGCGGGCTGGCGATCACGCTGTTCCTGGGCGGCTGGCGGGCGCCGCTGCCGGGGCTGGAGATCGTGCCCTCCTATTTGTGGTTTTCCGCCAAGCTGCTGGCGCTGATCGCGGTGTTTATTTGGGTGCGCGGCACGCTGCCGCGGCTGCGGATGGATCAGCTCATGAATCTGGCGTGGAAGTTCATGCTGCCGATGGCGCTGCTCAATGTGGCGGCGGCCGGGCTGTGGCGGTTTCTGCCCGGCGCCGGCTGGGGCTGGTTGGTTTGCGGTTTGTTGCTCGCGGGCGGGTATCTGGCTTTGGGATACGGATTCCGGCCGGGGCGCTGGTCGAAACGAGGGTATCGCTTCGCTGAATCATGAGTCCGGCTTTTCTCATCCTGGCGCTGTTGGCGGTGGCGGGCGCGGTGGCGGCGGTCGGTTTGCGCAACCTCATTCATTGCGCGCTGGCGCTGGCGGTGGCGCTGGCGGCCATAGCCGGAGTGTATCTGCATTTGGGCGCGGAATTCATCGCTTTCGCCCAGCTCCTGGTCTATCTCGGCGCGGTGGCCATCCTGATCCTCTTCGCCATCCTGCTCACTCGGGGCAGCGAGCGAAGCGGGTCCGGGATATTTTCCGCCGGGTGGGGCTGGGGTCTGGGCGTGGCGCTGGGGCTGCTGGCCACGGTGGCGGGAGTGTTTGTGAGCGCCCGGTTTCCGCGCGCCGCCGCGGCCGTTTCCGCTGCGCCGGCGGGGGCGCGCGAGCTGGGGACCGACTTGATGACCCGGCATATTCTGGCGCTCGAGCTGATCGGATTGCTGCTCACGGCGGCGCTGATCGGGGCGGTGATCCTGGCGCTGCATGAGCGGGGGAGGGAAGCCGCGCCGGGGGAGGGGCGATGAGCGCATGAACGGCGTGACTCCTTATTTGCTGCTTTCGGCGGTGCTGTTTGCCACCGGCCTGGCGGGCGCGCTGATCCGCCGGAACGCCATTATCGTGTTGATCGGCATCGAGTTGATGCTCAACGCGGCCAATCTCAACTTCATCGCCTTCGCGCGCTTCGGTCCCGGGGCGGAGCAAGGGAACGGCACGATTTTTGTGCTGTTCTCGATTGGTGTGGCGGCCGCCGAGGCGGCGGTTGGCCTGGCGCTGATCATTGCGGTTTATCGCCACTTCAAGAGCGCCCAGGTGGACCAGCCCGCCACCTTGAGAGGATAGATGTCCTGGTTTTTTCATCACCTCTGGCTGATTCCAGCCGCGCCGTTGCTGGCGGCGGGGGTGACGGCGGTGATGCCGCGGCGATTTCGCGCGCTGGCCGCGGGCCTGGCGATGGGGGCGCTGGTGATCGCGCTGGCGCTTTCGCTGGGCGCGCTGGTCCGCGCGCTGGCCGACGGTCCGGGCGGGCGCGCGGTTTTCAATTTTGCCTGGTTCAACTTTGGCGCTTACGAATTGCGGCTGGGGTGGGTGTTGGATCCACTCAGCGCGGTGATGCTGGTGATGGTTTCGTTCGTGGGCCTGCTGATTTTCATCTACAGCACGGGCTACCTGGCGAAGGATGACAACTACACCCGGTTTTTCTGTTTTCTGGCGCTGTTTGCCGCGGCGATGCTTGGGCTGGTGATCGCCAACAGCCTGTTGCTGCTCTTCATCTGCTGGGAACTGGTGGGGCTGGCGTCCTATCTTCTGATCGGTTTCTGGTTTCAAAAGCCGGCGGCGGCCGCGGCGGCTCGCAAGGCATTCCTCACCACGCGCATTGGCGATCTCGCGTTGCTGCTGGGGATGGTCTGGCTGTATGCGCGGAGCGGCACGCTGCTTTTTTATGATGCTGGGCGGGGCTGTCTGGAGGCCGGGGCACTGGCGGCGCTCGGGGGGGCGGGGATCGCCGGCCTGGCGGCGGCCGGGGGCATTGCGCTGCTGTTGTTTGCCGGGGCGATCGGGAAATCCGGCCAGTTGCCCCTGCACGTCTGGCTGCCGGACGCGATGGAGGGGCCAACCCCGGTCAGCGCCCTGATTCATGCCGCCACCATGGTGGCGGCGGGGGTGTTTCTCATGGCGCGCGTTTATCCGCTGGCGGCGCTGGAGCCGGTGGTTCCGCAAATCATCGCCTGGACGGGCGCGCTTACGGCCCTCTTCGCGGCGAGCATCGCCGTGGCGCAAACCGATCTGAAGCGGATCCTGGCGTATTCGACGGTTTCCCAACTGGGCTTCATGATGCTGGGGCTGGGGGCGGGCGGCGTGGCGGTGGCGATGTTTCATTTGATCACCCACGCGTTTTTCAAGGCGCTGCTGTTTCTCGGCGCCGGCTCGGTGATTCACTCCTGCCATCATGAGCAGGACATTCGCCGGCTGGGCGGCCTGCGCCGCGCGATGCCGGCCACCTTCGCCACCTATGCCGTCGGCATGATGGCGGTGAGCGGGGTGCCGCTGTTGTTCTCGGGTTTCTGGAGCAAGGACGCGATCCTGCACGCGGCGCACGCCGGGCCGAACGGCCACGCCCCTTTCTATCTGGGCCTGGCGGCGGCGGTGTTGACCGCCTTTTACATGACGCGGCAGATGGTTTATGTGTTTGCCGCGCGTCCAGCGGCGCGGCGCGCGGAGGACGCGCCCGCGGGCCGCGAAAGTCCGGCGGTGATGACGATCCCGCTGGGCATCCTCGCGCTGGGCGCGATTTTGCCGGGTTTTCTGGGCACCCCCGCCTGGCCGTGGTTTCAGAGTTTTTTGAGCGGCCAGCCCGCCGTCTTGGACCCGGCCCGGCTGGTCGAGCACGGTTTTCTGGTGATGCTGGCCTGGTCGGGTGCGGCGGCGCTGGGCGGCATCGCCGCCGGCTGGCTGCTGTATCGCCGGAGCGTTTCCGCGCGCGATCCGGATGTTTTGCAAACCCGATTTCCCGTTCTTTATCGCCTGCTGGAGCGGAAGTACTTTGTGGACGAGGCTTATGGGTGGTTTTTCGGCGGTCTGATCCGCGCCTGGGCGAAGGGCTGCGAGGGGCTCGACCGGATCATCACCGAGGGTCTGGTGCGGCTGGCCGCGTACGCCGTGGTCGGGCTGGGCTGGGTGGCGCGCGTTGCGGACGAGTACCTGATCAACGCCGGCTTTGACCGAGGCTGCGCCCGGCTGCGGTTCGGGGGCGATTCGCTCGCCCGCCTTCAGGCCGGGCGGGCGCAGGGCTATCTGCGGCTGGCGGGCGTGGGAGTCGCGACGCTGATTTTGCTGCTGTTGTGGGGGTGCGGCGCGCGATGAGCCAGCTCCCCTGGATCACCATACTGACCCTGCTGCCGCTTTTGGGCGGGGCGGCGATTCTGCTGTCTGGCAACGAGAAAACACCCTGGCCCCGCCGGCTGGCGCTCGGGGTATGCCTGGGGGTGCTGGGCCTGGCTGTCTGGATGGCCGCGCATTTTGACGGCGCCAGCGCGGCGCCGCAATTCGAGGAGCGCCATGACTGGATCCCGGCGCTGGCGGTCGAGTACCGGGCCGGGGTGGACGGCTTGAGCGTGCTGATGGTGCTCTTGACGGCGCTGCTGGCGCCCATGGCGGTGCTGGCTTCCTGGGGCGTGAGCCGGCGTCCGCCGCTTTACTTCGCGCTGATGCTGTGGCTGCAAGCCGGTTTGTTGGGCACCTTCACCGCGCTGAATTTTTTTCATTGGTTTCTTTATTGGGAGCTCAGCCTGATCCCGGCGTTTTTTCTGATCAGACTCTGGGGCGGAGCCCGGCGGGGCGAGGCGGCCACGCAATTCTTTGTCTATACCATGGCCGGGAGCGTGACGCTGCTGCTGGCGTTCCTGGCGCTGTTTCTCGCCACGGGCAAATTCGACTTGCTCGAGCTGGCCGGCCTGGGGCGGAGCGGCGCGCTGGCGCCGGCGCTGGCGCGCGAGTTGGGCTGGAGCGAAGCGGCCGCGCGCGGGGGGATGCTGGTGATTTTTGGGGGCGTCTTGCTGGGTTTTGCGGTGAAGACGCCCATGATGCCCTTTCATAGCTGGCTGCCCCTGACCTACGCCGAGGCGCCGACCGGGGTCACCATGCTGCTGACCGGCGCCCTTTCGAAAATGGGCATGTACGGTTTCCTGCGGATTCTGCTGCCGATTTTTCCCGGGCAAACCCGCCAGGCGCTGACGCCGCTGCTCTGGCTGACCGTGGCCGGCATCGTCATCTCGGCGGGGGCGGCGCTGGCGCAGCGCGATCTGAAGCGCGTCTTCGCCTGGTCCTCGATCAATCACCTCGGTTATTGTCTGTTGGGAACTTTTGTCCTGCTGCGTCCGGGCGGCGGGCTGGCCCAGCCGGAGCTCGAGCAATCCGCGGCGCTCGCCGGGGTGTTGTTGCAGATGTTCAATCACGGCCTGACCGCCGCGCTCCTGTTTTGGTTCACGGGCCTGCTGGCGCGGCGCGCCGGCGGGCGGCGGGATTTGGAGGATTTCGGCGGCCTGCGCCGGGTGGCGCCGGTGTTCTGCGGCTTGATGGGGATCGCGATTTTTTCCTCGCTCGGCCTGCCCGGCTTGAACGGGTTCATCAGCGAATTCCTCATTTTCAAGGGCGTGTTTCCGCTGGCGCCCTGGGCGGCGGCGGCGTCGCTGGCGGGCCTGCTGCTGACCGCCATTTTCCTTTTGAACCTTCTGCAAAAGGTGTTTAACGGGCCGCTCGCGGAGCGCTGGCGCGGTTTTCCGGATCTTACCTGGGGCGAGCGTCTCGCCACCGCGCCGGCCATCGCGCTGCTCCTGGTCATCGGCGTCTATCCGCAACTGTTTTTGCGGCTGGTGAACGGCGCCGTCGCGGGCTTCGTGAATCAGTTGCGTTTCTGAGGATGCTCGCCTGGACTATCTATTTTTCGTTCGCGGCGGCGCTGGCGCTGGGCTGCCTGCCGGAGCGGCGGGCGGCGGCCGCGCGCCGGCTGGCGTTGCTGGCCGCGCTGGCGGGCCTGGCGGCCGCGGTGGCCGGCGCCCTGCGCGTCGCCCCGGGAACGGTGGCCGTGCTGGCGGACGCGGCCTGGATTCCCTCGCTGGGCATCCGCTACCAGCTCGCGGCGGACGGCTTGAGCGTGACGCTGGCGCTGCTTACCGGTCTGGCCGGGGTCGCCGGGGTGTTGTTTTCCTGGAATATCGAGCGCCGGACGCCCGAGTTTTTCGCCCTGTACTTCGCCCTGCTCGGCGGCGTGTACGGAGTCTTTCTGAGCCAGGATCTCTTCCTGCTCTTCGTCTTTTACGAGATCGCCATCATTCCGAAGTATTTTCTGATCGCCATCTGGGGCTCGACGCGCCGCGAGTACGGGGCAATGAAGCTCGCGCTTTACTCGTTCGCCGGCAGCGCCCTGGTGTTTGCCGGGATGTTGATTCTGTATGTCGCCGCCGGCGCGCGCACCATGAATCTCCCCGAGCTGGCGGCGGTCGATTTTCCGCGCGGGCTGCAACTTTGGGTTTTTCCGCTGGTGTTCGCCGGTTTTGGCGTGCTGGCGGGCTTATGGCCGTTTCACACCTGGGCGCCCACGGGCCATGTGGCCGCGCCGACCGCGGCCTCGATGCTGCTGGCCGGGGTGGTGATGAAGCTGGGCGCCTACGGGTGCCTGCGCGTGGCCATGGGATTGATGCCGCTCGGCCTTGCGGATTGGGCCTCGCCGGTGCTCGGGCTGGCTTCCTGGCGCGAATTATTCGCCCTGCTGGCGGTCGCGGGCATCGTCTATGGCGCCCTGGCCGCGCTGGTGCAGGGGGATTTCAAATTCGTGATCGGCTATTCGAGTGTCAGCCACATGGGCTTTGTGCTTCTCGGCCTGATGACGCTTCAGATCACCGGCCTGAGCGGCGCGGCGCTCCAGATGTTTTCCCACGGCATCATCGCCGGGCTGCTGTTCGCGGTGGTCGGCCGCATGATTTATGACCGTGCGCACACCCGCGACCTCGGCGCGCTGGCGGGGTTGCAGCTCGGGGCCGCGCTGCCGTTTGCGGCGGTCAGCTTCACCCTGGCCGCCGCGGCTGCGATGGGCCTGCCCGGCTTCAGCGGGTTTGTCGCCGAGTTGCAGGTGCTGGTGGGCGCCTGGCGCGCCTCGCCGGTCCTCGCCGTGGCCACCGGGTTTGGCATCCTGGCGGGCGTCGCCTATTCGATCCGGGTGCTGCAGCGGGCGTTCTTCCCCGGCCCGGCGGAGCGGGCCGGAAATCCGCCCCCCGCCGCGCCCCTGGTTCCGGCGCCGATCACGGCTCCCGAGCGCCTGGGCGCGGTGTTGTTGATCACGGTCTCGGTGGCGGTCGGCCTGTTTCCCCAACTGCTGCTGCGCTGGATCGTTCCCGCGCTGCACGCGCCGTGGTTTGAACGTCTGCTTCAGGGAGGGCGGCTGTGAACGGGGCCGCCTATCTGGAACTGCTGGGGCAGGTTGCGCCGGAAACGGTGATGGTTCTGACCGTCCTCGCGGTGCTGGCGGCGGACGCCCTCGCTTTGCGGGAGCTTTCGGGGCCCTATCGCAAGCTGTTGCTGGCCCTGATCGGCTCGGCCGGCTGCCTGGTCGCGGCGGGCTGGCTGGCGGGATTTCCCGCCGACGCGAACTGGCTCGAGGGTGTGTTTGTGTCGGACGCCCTCGCGCGCGGGGTCAAGATCGGGCTGCTGGCGCTCACGGCGGCCACTCTGCTGCTGGCGGTGGAGACGGGGCCCGCGGAGCACCCCGGCGAATACGCCGCGCTTGTGCTGCTGGCCGCGCTGGGCATGCTCTTCCTCGTCAGCTCGGAGGATTTGCTGATGATTTTCGTGTCGCTCGAGCTGACGAGCCTGTGCCTCTACGCCCTCGCCGGGTTTGATAAAGCCTGCCCTCGCTCGGCCGAAGCCGGGCTGAAGTATTTCCTCGTCGGCGGCGTGTCCGCCGCGTTCACCCTTTACGGATTCAGCCTGCTCTACGGCGTTTCCGGGGGCCTGCGCCTTGAGGAAGTCGCCGCTGCGCTGCGCCAATCCGGCGGCCAGCCGGTTTTTATCCTGGCGCTGGCGCTCGCCGCCATCGGCTTTGCGTTTAAAGTCGCCGCCGTGCCGCTGCAATTTTGGGCGCCGGATGTGTATCAAGGCGCGCCGGCGCCCAGCGCCGCCCTGATCGCCTCCGGCTCGAAGGTGGCTGGCTTTTTCGTCTTTGCCCGAATCCTGTCCGCGGGCTTTGCTGATACCGCAATCCACCGCGAGATGGTTTTGCTCCTGGCGCTGCTGGCGGGCGCCTCGATGATCCTGGGCAATCTCGCCGCGTTGGTTCAATCCAGCGTGCGCCGCCTGCTGGCCTATTCCGCCATCGCCCACGCCGGCTACCTGCTGCTGGGCATCCTGGCCGTCCCGCGGGCGGGCCTGGCGGCGCTGATGTATTACGCGCTCACCTACGCGCTGGCCGCGCTGGGCGCGTTCGGCGTGGTCGCTCTCGTCGAGCGCCACACCGGCGGCTCGTCCATGACCGACTTTGATGGGTTGCGCCGCCGCTCGCCTTTGCTGAGCCTGGCCATGCTGGTGTTCATGCTCTCGCTGGCGGGCATCCCGCCGCTGGCAGGCTTTTTCGGCAAGTTCTACGTCTTTGCCACCGTGCTGCAAACCAGCGGCTTGGGCGGACTCCCCCTGGCGCTGGTAATTCTCGCTCTCGCGTTGAGCGCCGTGTCGCTCTATTACTATCTGCTGGTCCTGAAGCGCATTTACGTCCAGCCGGCTTCCCCGTTGGCCAGCAAGCCCATCCCCCTGAGCCTCTCCGGCGCGCTGGTCCTGGTCCTGGCGCTGCTCGTGGTTCTCCTCGGCTGCCTGCCCGAGTTGCTGCTGCGCCCCCTCGCCTCCGGCGCGGCCATCCACTGAAGCGATCGGCCAGCAGCGGTAAATTCTTCCTGGGGCGTATACCTCCCTTCCGCAAACCTTCGGGCGGAGAGACGTTGCGGACGGAGAATGAACATGCACGTACTTGAACATCCGACAGTCACCCGCGGCGAAATGATCCAACTCCTCAACGGCGATTTGGCCCGGGAATACCAGGCCGTCATTGCCTACACCGTTTACAGCCAGGTGCTCAAGGGAGCGGAATATATGAAAATTGCCTCGGAGCTGGAATCCCACGCGCGCGAGGAATTGGATCATGCCATGAAAATCTCCAAACAGGTCGATTATTTTGGCGGCATGCCCGAGACCCGGCCGGAACCGGTGAAAACCTCCGCCGACGCCCAGGAAATGCTGCACTTTGATCTCGAGAACGAAATGGAAACCATTCGTCAGTATCGCGAACGGATCCAACAAGCCGATGCGATGGGTGAATTCGCGCTCGGCGAAGTCCTGCGAGATATCATTGTGCAAGAACAGGACCATTTGATCGACCTCGCCACCGCGCTCGGGATGGAAGTCCCCGAGGTGCCGTAAGCCGGCCGGTTTCAACCACCGGAGTGCCTGATCGGAAATCCCCATGTAGTCGCAGCCTTCAGGCTGCGTTGGCATCCGCGCGAGGCGCGTTGCCATTTTCCGCTGAAGCGGTCATAGTGTGCCCTGATCGAGCACATTTATGGATCCACTGTTGAAGTTGTTGCAGGCGAACGCGCGGGAGTCGGAGGACAATCTGGCGCGGATGCTGGGCGTCTCCGTCGCCGAAGTAACGGCGAAAATGGCCGAGTACGAGCGGCGGGGCATCATCCGGGGTTACCAGCCGATTCTGAACGAGGAGGAACTCGAGGGGGAGAAAGTGACGGCGGTGATCGAGGTAAAGGTGACGCCGCAACGGGAGGGCGGGTTCGACACCATCGCGCGCCGGGTGAGCCGGTTTCCTGAGGTGACCTCGGCCTATTTGATGAGCGGGGCCTATGACCTGCTGTTGTTTGTCGAGGGGCGCACGCTGCGCGAGGTGGCGGCGTTTGTCAGCGAGCGGTTGTCGCCGCTCGAGGGCGTGGTCTCGACCTCGACCCATTTCATGCTCAAAACCTACAAACGTCTCGGCGTTTTGATGCGCCCGGAAGGCCAGGATGAACGCCTCAGTGTCTCTCCGTGAGCGGTTGAACCGGACGGTGCGGGACATCCCGCGCTCGGGGATCCGGGATTTTTTCGACATCGTCACCTCGATGAAAGGGGTGATCAGCCTGGGGATTGGCGAGCCGGATTTTGACACCCCCTGGCATGTGCGCGAGGCGACGATGTTCGCGCTGGAGCGCGGGGCGACGCATTACTCGAGCAATTTGGGGTATCTGGAGCTGCGCCGGGCGCTGGCGGAGTACGCGGCGCGGACCTTTGGCGCCCGCTACGCGCCGGAGACGGAGGTGCTGGTCACCGTGGGGGTGAGCGAGGCGCTGGATCTGGCGCTGCGGGCGTTGTTGAACCCGGGGGATGAAGTGCTCTACCACGAGCCGTGCTACGTGTCCTACCGGGCGACCATCCTGTTTGCGCACGGCGCGCCGGTGGCGGTGCCGACACGGGCGGAGGACGGCTTCCGCCTCACGCGGGCGATGCTGGAGGAGCGGGCGACGCCGCGCACGAAGGTGTTGATGCTGAACTTTCCGAACAATCCGACCGGGGCGGTCATGGGGCGCGCGGATTTGGAGGCGATCGCCGCCTTTGCGATCGAGCGCGACCTGCTGGTGATCACGGACGAAATCTACGGCGAGCTGACCTATGACACGCCGCACCTCAGCCTGGTGAGCCTGCCCGGGCTGCGGGAGCGGACGATTTTTCTGCATGGATTTTCCAAAGCCTGGGCGATGACCGGCTTTCGGATGGGTTACGCGTGCGGCCCGGCCGAGTTGATCGAGGCGATGATGAAGATTCATCAATACACGATGCTGTGCGCCTCGTCGCTGAGCCAGAAGGCGGCGCTCGAGGCGCTGGCGAAGCCGGAGGCGGACATTGGCGAAATGCTGGAGGAATATCGCCGGCGGCGGAATTTTGTGGCGGCGGCGCTGAACGAGATGGGATTGCCCTGCCACCGGCCGCTGGGGGCGTTTTACGCCTTCCCGAGCGTGGCGGAGTTTGGCCTGTCCTCGCGCGAGTTCGCGCTGCGACTGCTGGAGGAGGAGAAGGTGGCGGTGGTGCCGGGGAGCGCCTTTGGCGAGTGCGGCGAGGGATTTGTGCGCTGCGCCTACGCGACGAGCCTGGAGAACCTCAAGGAGGCCATGGCACGGCTGGAGCGGTTTGCGCGACGGCTGCGGCAAACAGCGAACCGGGGCCCGGCGCCCGCGATCCCGAGCCCGGCGGGAACGCCCGCCAGGTAGATCACCGTTTGGCCTTGGCTTCGGCCTTGGCCCGCTCGGCGCGGAGCCGGGCGTCCACCTCGGTGGCTTCCTCCGGGTGGATGGAATGGTAATATTCGTTGGACTTGGCCAGCCGGTCTTTCCCGACGAGGAGCTGGTCGAAACGATCGGCGGCGCTCAACTCGAACTCGACATCCATTTTGATGGCGTCAAAGGGGCAGACCTCGACGCAGATCTGGCAGCTCATGCAGACGGAGGTGTCGATGTCGAACACCTTGGGCTGGAATTGCAGTTTGCCAAGGTAATCCGGTTTTTTCACCGTATCCTTGACGATAAAAATACACTGGGGCGGGCACTCCTTTTCACAAATCAGGCAGGCCACACAGCGCAAGCCCTGTTGCGGATCGTCGCCGTCGAAAACCAGGAAGGGAAAATTCCGCGCCGCCGCATGCCGCGGCAGCCGCTCTTCGGGGTATTGAACCGTCACCAACCGCTCGTCCTGAACGTAACTGCCCAGGAAGTTTTTGGCGGTCTGAGCCATGCCTTTGATGATGCCTGCGCCGAGCATTTTCAGGGAGAATACCACAGTTTAACGGGAGGAAAAGCCGGATGTGAGATCGGCGAGCGGCGCCGCTTCCTCTGCCTATCGGTCCACTTCGCCGAGGACGATATCGATACTGCCGAGAATGACCACCACATCGGCCACCTGCTGGCCGAGGCACATGTCTTCGAGCACGGTGAGATTTACGAAACTGGGGGCGCGCACCCGATAACGCCAGGGGTTGGGCGAACCGTCGCTGATCAGATAAAAGCCGAGCTCGCCCTTGGGCGCCTCGATGCGGCCGTAGGCTTCGCCGGCTTTGGGGCGGAAGCCGCGGAGCTTGGCCTTGGGATCGATTATGGGGCCCTCGGGCAGGCCGTCCAGCGCGGCCTGCAAAATTTTCAGCGATTCGCGCATCTCCAGCACCCGGATCATGTAGCGATCGTACACGTCTCCGTGATCGCCCAGCGGGACGCGGAAGGAGAAGCGGTCGTAGATGCCGTAGCGATCGACTTTGCGGATATCGTAATTGACGCCGCTGGCGCGCAGCATCGGGCCGGTGAGCCCGGCGTTGATCGCCAGTCCCGGGGGCACTACTCCGATTCCCTGGGTGCGGGAGATCAGGATTTCGTTTTCTGAGAGCAAGGCCTCGAATTCATCGAGAAAAGCGGGGAACTCACCCACCACCTGGCGGGCCCGCGCCACCCAGCCGGGCGGCAGGTCGCAGCGGCAGCCGCCAAAGCGCATGTAATTGCACATCATCCGCGCGCCGGTGAGCGACTCGAACAGGTCCAGAATTTTCTCGCGTTCCCGGAAGGCATACATCAGCGGTGTGCCCGAGGCGCCCATGTCCTGGAGGAGAAACCCCGCCAGCGAGGCGTGGTTTTGCAGGCGCGTGAGTTCGGCCGTGATCACGCGAAGGTACTCGGCGCGCTCGGGGACCTGCAGCCCGGCCAGTTTCTCGACCGTCAAGGCATAAGCCCAGTTGTTCGTGAGCGAGCAGAAATAGTCCAGCCGGTCGGTGTAGGGCATGCTGCCCAGATAGCTGGTGTTTTCGCCGATTTTCTCGTGATTGCGGTGCAGGTAGCCGAAAACCGGCTTCAAACGGACGACGCGTTCGCCGTCCAGGACGACGTCCATTTGAAACACGCCGTGGGTGGACGGGTGCTGCGGCCCCATCGAGATCTCGAGCAGTTCGCTCCCCTCGCGGCCCGGGCGCAGCTCGTAGTGAGGCGTCGCCGTCATCGCGTTTCGTCTGTTCCCCCCCAATGCCGCCTGGCCCGGACGGCCACTTCGTCGTGCGCGGTCGGCTCGTATTCGTAGTCATCCGGATCCACGTAATCCTTGCGCATGGGATGATCCTGGAATCCCTCCCACATGAGGATGCGCCTCAGGTCGGGGTGTCCCTCGAACACAATTCCGAAGAGATCGAAAATTTCGCGTTCTTGCAGCTCGGCGCTTCGCCAGAGGGGAGTCAGCGACGGCAGTCGCGTCTGATCCGAGCGGTTGGCGGTGCGCAGCCGCAGGATCAGCGGGCCGTGTTTCAGCTCCATCGAGTAGAGATGATACACCGCTTCGAGACAGCCGGGGATGATCCGCTCCGTGGTGGTGGCGATCTCGCGCTCGATCCCGTCGATGAGCTGTTTGGATTTGACGGTCTCCTTAAGAATGCGCTCGGGCCAGTCAATCCCGGTCACATTGGAGGCGTAATCGAAGCGCAGCGCGGGATCGGCTGACAAGAAGCGGGCGGCCTCGACCGCCCGTTCGTGGCCGAGCAAAAGGGATGCTTGGCCGGGCACCGCGGCGTTGGGGATGACTTCCGCCCGCGCGCCGGGCACGGCAGCTTCCAGCCGGGCTTTGATTTGTTCGAGAGTTTCCAAGGTCAGGCGCCCGGTGGTTTGGGTGGCGGGGGATGCCAGATTTCGGGGTTGCTGGGCGGCTCGAGATCGTGCTCGCCGAGCTTCGGGATCGGGAAATCCGCCGCGCCGGTCGGCGACAGGTGGCGGGGCCGTTGCTCGCCGGTGAGGGGTTGCTCCTCGATTTTCCGTTGCAAGGTCATGAACGCGTGGAGCAAGGCTTCGGGCCGCGGCGGGCAACCGGGGATATGCACATCCACCGGCAGGTAGCGGTCGATGCCTTTCAGGACGTTGTAACCCTGCTTGAAGGGGCCGCCGGAGATGGCGCAGGCGCCCATGGCGATCACGTACTTCGGTTCGGGCATCTGGTTGTACAGGCGCACCACCTGGGGGGCCATTTTTTTGGTCACCGTGCCCGCCACGATCATGAGATCGGCCTGTCGGGGCGAGGGCCGGAAGACCTCCGCGCCAAACCGGGCGAGATCGTAGCGGGCCATCGAGGCGGCGATCATTTCAATGGCGCAGCAGGCCAGCCCGAAGCCCAGAGGCCAGACCGAGTTCTTGCGGCCCCAATTGTAAAGCTCCTCCAGGGTGGTGACGAATACCCCCTGCTTCTGAAGCTCGCTGCGAAGTCCCTCGTCAATCATGCGTTACGGCTCGCGCGGTCAGCTCCAGGTCAAAACTCCCTTTTGCCAGGCCCAGGCCAGCCCTTCGACCAGGAGCAGCAGAAAAACCAGCATCGCCACGAACGCTCCCGCCGGCAGCCCGGTAAAGGCGGCCGCAAACGGAAGCAAAAACAGCGCCTCCACGTCAAAAACGAGGAAGATAATCGCGTACAGGTAATACTCGGGGCGAAACTGAATCCAGGCGTCTCCTTTGGATTCCAGGCCGCATTCGTAAATCGAGTTTTTGATCGCGCCGGGTTTGGGCGGGGAGAACACCCGGGCCCAGAGCCAGGCGAGCGCCAGCGGCGCGGCAGCGAAGAGCAGCGCGCCCAGCGCCAGCCAGCCCAGGAACGAATAGGGGTCGTAGTCGCGCGGCATGTCAGTTGGCGCCCGGATCGGGCCGGCGCAACCCCACCGAGTGGGCGATGTCGTCAAACTCCTCGCGGCTCACCTCGTGCAGCTCCTTGCCCTTCGAGGCGAGCTTCTCGTTGATTTTGATGGCTTTCTCGGTCATGTCCTCGTGGGTTCCCTCCGAACCGCCTACCAGGACAAAATTCGGTCCGGTGGTGAGCCGTTTGTGGCCGTCGGAATCCAGCCCGAGCCCGAGCAGAACCGCTTGTTTACGCGTTTTTTTCGCCTTCGCCATGACACGGTAAGCATAGTGGCGGGCGCGACGCGGCTCAATCATGGAATTTTGGCTTAAAAAGATATTGACAAATTCCCGCGGCGCCGTTAGGGTGCCGAGCATCTAACCACAACCAAGTGAATCGACGAAGTGCATGGATTATGAAACATACGAAATTCCTGACTCTCTCGATTGTTCCGGCCGGCGTTTTGCTGGCCTCGTGCGCTGCTTTTGCCCAGGTGAGCAGCATCAATTCGGTAATCCTGGGGCCCCGCACCTGGAATGACATCCCCGGAGCGACTATTGTCACGGACGGCAATTATCCGTTTTGGGTCCGTTTTTCCGAGGAGCATGTCAGCGCGCCCAGCGGCTACGCCAACATGGACCTGTGGCGGTTTTCCAATGACGGCGGCGCCACCGCCTACACCTTCTCCAACGATGATTATTTCCAAGTCACGATGAATTTGAGGCTGGTGGGGGACCCTGCCTCGCCGCGCAAAGAGGCCGGGTTTCGTTTGACGAGCAACGGGGGCGAAGGCCAATTCATCGTCAATACGGACGCGCACGAGATCGTGGCGTTTGGCGGGCCGTTCCCGTTCTACGCGTTCCCCTCGACCTATACTTCGGGGGACACCATTAATCTGGGCCTGACTTATTTTAATGACAATGGTGTTCGTTCGATCATCTACACCGCCAATGGCGTGAACAGTCCGGCGCTGCCTTTCACCAACCTGGAGCAGGGCATCATTGACGGAAGCACTTTGGGAGGCTACTTCCAGATTCCGAACGATTCCGGCAATCCGAACAACAGCGGCTACGCCAGCTTTGATGATATCAGCATCACGGTCGTGCCGGAGCCTGCGAGCCTGACGCTGCTGGGAGTCGGCGCGCTGGCGCTGGCCTTCCGCCGCCGGGAGTAACCTTCAAATTCCATCCTTTGGCGACCCGTTCTCCCAACTGGGAACGGGTTTTTCTCTGTACTGCGTTCGGTGTCAGCCACCCTCCCTTCGGCGGCCAACCGCCTCAGGGCGCGCCGAACTGGAAGACTCGGTAGAAGCGCTGGCTGACATTAAAGGGCGGGGTATCAGTGGCGGGGGGGCCATCGTCGGTCCAGGTGGCCGTCGGGCCCGAGGCGATGATTCGGCCGGTTGGCGAATAGGACCACGAAGCCAGATCGGGTGAATACTCGACCTGATAGACATGTCCGGCCGGCGCCGGCCAGGTGAGATTCATCGCGTTTTGCGCCGCCTGCGGATCGACGGACGGGGACATGAACGAGAGCGGCACAAACCCGGCGCGTTGCAAGCCGCGACGCGCTTCGGGCGCCTGCATGAACTTCTTCCAGACCCGGCCGTTGCGGTGGTTCTCGATCATGATGAGGATCGGTCCCTGATCAATGCCGATGTGGTCGGGCCCCCACCATTGCTGCCCCTGATTGAAGGCGTCCCGAAAGCCGTAGGAGGTCCAGATGGCGCGCCGGAATTGCCGGTAGAAGTAACGCAGGGTAGGCAGGCAGATTTCCGGGGCGAAAGCGATCGAACCGCCGGCGGCCGTGGGGGCGATCGTGCCATCGTCATTTTGGGCAGGCGGGGCGCCGCGGGCGGCGTAGCCGAATGGCCCGTCCGAAGCCGACAATCCCCAGACATTTTCGGAATAACCGACGCGCTTCAGAGGGTTGGCAATGCAGTAGGCGCGCTGGGCGATGGTGGCGCGGCGGGAGTTCTCGAAATACGTGCTGTTGCGGCTGTTCATGTAGTCGTCCGCGGTGTGGCGGAAATCAATCCAACAATGGGAGTACTGATGGCCAAAGAGGGGTGGGAAGGAGGCGAAAGTCTGGCCGTAATAGGTATCCCAGGTGTAGCCGTTGGTCCACGCCGCCCAGGAACTGGCGGGCAGGGGATCGTTGGCCGCGCCCAGGCCGAGGAGGTAAAGAATCATCGCCTCGTTGTAACCCACCCAGTTGTGCGACAGGAATCCGGATTCCGGTTGCCAGCCCATGCAGAGCACGTTGCTGCCGCGCATCATCCAGTTCCAGTCCACCCGGTTGAAGAGCAGGTTGGCCCGGGCGCGGATATCCGTTTCCTCCGTGTTTGATCCATCAAAATATTCCCGCGCGTAGAGCACGCCCGCCAGCAGCAGCGCCGTGTCGATGGAGGAAAGTTCGGAATTCCACGCGCGCAAGCCGGTGTTCAGGTCCAGAAAATGATAAAACCAGCCCTTGTAGCCGCTGGTTCCGGCAGCGGCCGGCCCCTGGGGCGCGTTGGCCAGGGTGCCGAGCGCCGCGCGCACCCGGGCGGCTCCCTGCGCTCGCGTGACCCAGCCATGATCAATGGCCACGCCGATCGCGGTCAGGCCGAAACCCACCGCGGCGATGCTCGAAGCCGAAGGCGACGGGGCCCGGTCGGGAATCAGGCCGTTCATCGGATTGGCCGTGTACCAGAAATAATCGAAGGTGACCTGCTGGAGAAACTCCAGAAAATCGGCATCGGTGGCAAACGCCTGCGGGGTGGCGGAGTTGGTAATCGAGGGAACGCTCGGTTGGGCGGCGCTATCGACGCAGGTGATGTAGTAATAATACGCGGCGCCGTTCGCGACATTCAGATCGCAAAATCCGGGAGTCGTGAGCAACGACGGAGTGACGGAGTTGAAAGGTCCCGCGGGCGAGGTCGAGCGGTAAACCCGATAGCCGGCCAGGTTGCTTTCGAGGTTTTGATCCCAATGCAGCACCACGGAGAGGTCGCCGGCGCGTTTGACCACCCCAGCGGGCGGTTGAATGGCAGGGGCGGCGAGGGCAAGCAAGGGCAGGAGGAAGGCGCAGATTTCTTTCATACAAACCGACTCCGTCCATCATAACATGCGGCGCGCCCGCCGCAAGGAAGAGGGGTTGGGAGCGGCGGTCCGAGCGCTTGCCCCAGGAGCCTGGCGTCGGCTGGATCAGAGCCGCCGGGACAAAATTAAAACAAGGATTCCCGCCTTCTTCGGAGACAAAAAAAGCGCAGCCGCGGGCCGCGCTTTGATTTTGAAGCTAAATCAGCTCAAGCCCGCCGCCGGAAAATGAGCGCAAGGCTCATGCCCAAACCCGCCAGCGCCAGTGCGGAAGGTTCGGGAACCAAGGACACGGTGCCGCCAAAGGTCGGGCCGTTAATCCGGCCCATGGCGAGGGTGTTGCTGTCAGTGCCGGGGTTCGAGTCTCTGCCCCAGGCGTAGAGGCGGAAAGTGATCGTGGTACCCCCGGCGATGTTCTGAAAAGCGGAAATCCCTGTTAAATCCAGCGTGGACAGCGGATTTCCATTACCTTGCCCTGGCGTATCGGTCGTCATCCATTGGTAGGGGGTGACATTGCCTGGCGCAGTGCCGCTATTGCGCCCCCAGTATTGGAAATCCGCGAAGTCGATGCCACTGGTCGCAAACCCGTCCAAACTATACTGCCATTGGAAGTTATTTGGAGAACTCACGGCGGAACGACGCAGAGAAAGGTCGAGAGTTGACAAGGATGCCTCATATCCCGCACTGACCGTAAGTCCGAATTGGAAATAATCCCCCGTCGCGATGGCGTTCGCCAGAGTGGCTGTCTCGCTGGGTGTTCCGTTTATGCTGTTCCAGTTAGTTCCCGAAAACCCATTTCCCAAAGCCGCGCCACCGATGCCCGGGCCGCGGGAGAGCGGATCGGCGGTCAAGCCCGGCGCGACGGTCGAGGCGCTCCAGGTTTCTGGAATCTCCGAGCTGCTGCTCGAGAGTTGGTAACGCAGGATCTGGGCGTGAACAGAGCCCGCCAGAACACAGGAAAGCGTGATGAAAGCCAGAGTTCTCTTCATGGTTAAAGCATATATGCCAGAATCGACAACCAAGAGAATAGGATTTTTATATCTGCGGAGTCAAGCCGCTTTTGTGTTTTTCATTTTTTTATTTCAAGGGACGTTTTCGTCGGACGTCTGGACCGGGCGTTTGGGCCTCGCTTGCGCGCGCTGCAACTCGCACTTAGGTTATGCGGGAATGTCGAAGTCGTCCGGGCGCTCCGTGATTCGTCTCCGCGGGGTGCGACACAACAACCTCAAGAATTTCGATCTCGATCTGCCTTTGAACCGGTTGATTGTGGTCACCGGTTTGAGCGGCTCGGGGAAGAGTTCGCTGGCGTTTGACACGCTCTTTGCCGAGGGGCAGCGGCGGTACATCGAGACATTTTCGCCCTACGCGCGCCAGTTTTTGGATCGCATGGACAAGCCGCGCGTGGACAGCATCGAGGGCATCCCTCCCGCCATCGCCATCGAGCAGCGCAATGCCGTGCGCACCACCCGCTCCACGGTGGGAACCATGACCGAGATCTGCGAGTTCATGAAAACCCTCTGGCCGGCGATCGCGCGGCTGCATTGCCGGCGTTGCGGCCGGCGGGTGACGCGTCAGCCGCCGCGACGGGTCTGGGAGGCGGTGCGCGGCGCCGGCGAGGCGTTGGTGACCTTTGACCTCCCTTTGAGCGAGAAGCTCAGCCTGGCCGAATCCCTGACGCTCGTGGCCCGGCAGGGTTACCAGCGGGTGCTCATCAACGGCGCCGTGGCGCGGTTGGACGAGCTGGCCGCACAAACCGATTCCAAGCTGGCCCCGCGGGGGAATTTGACGGTCATTCAGGATCGCCTGCCCGCCGATGAGACGCAGCGGAGGCGGTTCATCGAGGCCTGCGAGCAGGCCTATCATTTTGGCAAGGGCAAGCTGACGGTGTTTTCCCTGGACCCGACCGGGACCCGGGCGCGCGAGCCGCGGCCCTTTTCGGAGGGACTGCACTGTGCCGAGTGCGACCTGGAATACCGGCCCGCCTCGCCCGCGCTGTTCAGTTTCAATCATCCGCTGGGCGCCTGCCCGGCCTGCAAAGGCTTTGGCCGGGTGATTCGCATCGATTATCAACGGGCCCTTCCGAACCGGTCGCGCACGCTGGCCGAGGGGGTGGTCAAGCCCTGGCTGACGGGCGCCGGGGCGGAGTGCCAGGCCGATCTGCTGCGCGCCTGCCGCAAGCTGGACATTCCGACGAAGGTGCCGTTTGAGAGGCTGCCGAAGCAGTGGCGGGATTTTGTCATCGAGGGGGATCCGGATTATGGCAAGGACGAGGAGCACGAATGGCCGCGCGTCTGGTACGGAGTGAAGGGTTACTTTCGCTGGCTCGAGTCGAAGGCCTACAAAATGCATGTGCGGGTGTTGCTCTCGCGCTACCGCGCCTACACAACCTGCCCCGACTGCCAGGGACGCAGGCTGCAACCGGACGCGCTGCTTTATCGCGCGCCCGCGGAATTCCGGCCCGGCGAAGGCGGTGATCTCACGCTGGCGGACTTTTATCAGCTTCCGATTCGGGACGCTTTGGAATTTGTCGAGCGGGCGGCGCGGGCGCTGGCGCCCAAACCCAACGAACCGCTGGGTCTGGCGCTGCAGGAGGTCACCGCCCGGCTTGCTTTTTTAAACCAGGCGGGCCTGGGCTATCTGACGCTGGATCGGCCGACCCGGTCGCTCTCGGGCGGCGAAACCGAGCGGGTGAACCTGACCACCTGCCTGGGGAGCCGGCTGGTAAACACCTTGTTTGTGCTGGACGAGCCGAGCGTGGGCTTGCACCCGCGGGACACGGAGCGCCTGGTGCGCATCCTCGAGCGCCTGCGGGACGCCGGCAACACCGTGCTCGTGGTCGAGCACGAGGCCAGGGTGATGCGCGCCGCCGATCAGATCATCGATCTGGGCCCGGGCCATGGCGCCACCGGCGGCCAGGTGGTGTTTCAAGGGTCCTATGCGGAGATTTTGCGGGAGAAAAAGTCGCTGACGGGCCGGTTCCTGAGCGGCGCGGAGGAGATTTCCTTGCCGATTCGCCGGCCGGTGGCGCGCGAGCCGGCGCCGCGCTCCGGCGAGATCCGTGGCGTGGCGCTGCTGTCCGGCGGCGCGCTCCATGACCGGACGGTCCCCTGCCGCGCGGCGCCGGCCCCGGTCGAATTCCTGAGGCTCAGCCAGGTCACTCGCCATAATCTGCGGGAGGTTTCGGTGGAGATTCCCCTGCGCCGTTTCGTGTGCGTCACCGGCGTGAGCGGCTCGGGCAAGACGACCCTGGTGCGCGAGGCTTTGCTGCCCCTGCTGGCGGCGCGTTTGGGCGGCGAACTGGCGGCCGAGTCGAAAGCTTCCGACCGCCTGGAAACCCCGGTCGAGGAGAATGGGGAGGCGGAGCTGGCCGAGACCGCCGGGGCGCTGGAGGGCGGCGAGACCCTGCGGCAGGTGTCGCTGGTGGATCAATCCATTCTGGCCAAGACCCCGCGCTCGAACCCCGCGGTGTATATTGGCGCGTTTGATTGGATCCGCGAGGTCTTCGCGCATTCGGAAATCGCGCGCCAGCACGGTTTGAACGCCAGCGCGTTCAGCTTCAACTCGAGCCAGGGCCAATGCGAACGGTGCCGGGGCGCCGGGTTCGAGAAAATCGAGATGCAATTCCTGAGCGACGTGTTCATCCGCTGTCCCGAGTGCAATGGCCGCCGTTACCGGCCGCATATCCTCGAAGTGAAAATCCAGCCGGATCCCGCCGGCGCGAGCTGGTCCATTGCGGACGTCCTGGAGGCCACGGCGGAGGAGGCCGCCGCGTTTCTGTCCGGTTTGGATCTGCGGGCCGCGCGGCAGGCCGCGCGGAGCCTGCGCCTGCTGGATGAGGTGGGGCTGGGCTATCTCCAGCTCGGCCAGCCGCTAAACACGTTGTCGGGCGGGGAAAGCCAGCGCCTGAAACTGGTCCGCCACCTGGCCGCGCAGGCCGGCTCCGAGCCGACCTTGTTCCTGTTCGACGAACCGACGACCGGCCTGCACTTCGCGGATGTGCGGGTGCTGCTCAAGGTGTTTCAGCGTCTGGTCGCGGCGGGCCACTCGGTGGTGGTGATCGAGCATAACCTGGACGTGATCAAGAGCGCGGACTGGCTGATCGATCTCGGGCCCGAGGCGGGCGACGGCGGCGGGCGGGTGGTGGCCGCGGGCGCGCCGGAAGCCGTGGCGGCGGTGGCCGCCAGTCACACCGGACAGGCTTTGAAAGCCGTTTTGCCGCGGGAGGCGGCCTCCGGGCGGGCGCGCCGCCCGGCCGCCGGGTGGAAAGGCAGCCGATGTTAATGGAACACCCGCCCGGGGCGGCCGAGGTCGTGAGCATTCACGGCGCTCGCGAGCACAACCTCAAGAACATCTCGCTTACGCTGCCGCGCGGGTGTTTGGTGGTGATCACCGGCGTGAGCGGCTCGGGCAAGAGCACCCTGGCGTTCGACCTGTTGTTCGCCGAGGGCCAGCGCCGCTTTCTCGACTCGATGAGCCTCTACGCGAGACAGTTCGTGGACCAACTGGCCCGGCCGGACGTGGACCTGATCACCGGCATCCCGCCGACGGTCAGCATCGAGCAGCGCTCGAGCCGCGGCGGCGGCAAGAGCACCGTGGCCACCGTGACCGAGATCCATCATTTTTTGCGGCTGCTGTTCGCGCGGCTGGGGACTCCGTTCTGTCCGGATTGCCAGCGCCCGGTCACCGCGCAAACTCAGGAGGCCGTGGTCCGGCAACTGGCGCTGGAAACGCGGCGGCGGGGCGCGCTGCGGCTGCTGGCGCCGGCAGTGCGGAACCGCAAAGGCTTTCACACCGAGATCGGCGAGTGGGCGGCCCGGCACGGTTTCACTGAGCTGCGGGCGGATGGAAAGATCCTGCCGTCGGCCGGCCGCCTGCGCCTGGATCGCTTTCGCGAGCACGACGTGGAAATCGTGACGGGCCGGCTGGAATGGAAGGGGGGCCGGGCGAGGGCCTGGACGCCCGCGGGCGGCGAAACCCCCGCGGCGCAGCTCATCGCCGCCGGCTTGAAGCTCGGCCAGGGGCAGCTCTACAGCCTGGATGGCACGGGGCGGCTTGGCATCCATTCCACGGAGCGCGCCTGCGCGGGCTGCGGCCGGTCCCTGCCGGTGTTGGATCCGAAAAACTTCAGTTACAACTCGCCGCAAGGCTGGTGCCCGCGCTGCCGCGGCTTTGGCGAAATTTTCTATCTTCCGGACGTCGAGCGAGGCGCGCGGGCCGAGGACATCGAGGAATCGTGGTTCGACTGGCAGGAAGGCCGGCGCGAAGAATGCCCCGAATGCCGGGGCGCGCGGCTGAATCCCACGGCCCGCGCGGCGCGACTGCGGCTGCTTCAAAGCGACACCGAATTCGAGCACGCGCCGACGATCGTTCAGTTCGGGGCCATGCCGGTGCGGGAGGCCGCGGCGCTGTTCCAGGCCCTCCGTTTCGACGGGCGCGAGGCGTTGATCGCGCGGGATATTTTGCCGGAAATTCGCGAGCGGCTGAAATTTCTCGAGGAGGTGGGCCTGGGCTACCTGCAATTGGGCCGGGGCGTGCCGACGTTGTCCGGCGGCGAAAGCCAGCGCATCCGCCTGGCCGCTCAGCTAGGCTCGAATCTGAGCGGAGTGCTGTACATTCTCGACGAACCGACGATCGGGTTGCATGCGCGCGACAATGAGCAATTGCTGGCCGCGCTGGAGCAGTTGAAGACACGCGGCAACTCGGTGCTGGTCGTCGAGCATGATGAGGAGACGATGCGCCGCGCGGATTATGTGGTCGATCTCGGTCCCGGCGCGGGCCGGCACGGCGGCCAGGTAGTCGCCGCGGGCACCCTCGAGGAGTTGAAGCGGAACCCCGAGTCCATCACCGGCCAGTGCCTGCGCGCGGCGCGGACCTGCCCGGCGCGCGGGGCGAGGCGGACGGTATCCGGCGCCCGGGGCCGCTGGCTGACTCTGCGGCAGGCGAATAAAAACAACCTGAAGAACCTGACCGCGAGATTTCCCCTGGGCCGGTTCGTGCTGGTGACCGGGGTGAGTGGCTCGGGCAAAAGCACGCTGGTACGGGAATGCCTGTTGCCGGCGGTGCGGGAGGCGCTCGGGAAAAAGCGGTCGTCCGCCGCGCCGGCGTTGTCCGGCCATGAAACCCTCCAGGCGGTGTATGAGGTGGATCAATCTCCAATCGGCCGGACGCCGCGCTCGATCCCCGCCACCTACGTCGGGTTCTTCGACCTCATCCGGCAGTTATTCGCGCAAACGCCCGAGGCCCGCCTGCGCGGGTACGGACCCGGCCGCTTCTCGTTCAACAGCCCGCAAGGGCGCTGTCCGGAATGCGCCGGCGCAGGCACGCTGAAGCTGGAGATGAATTTTCTGCCGCCCGCCTATGTGCGCTGCGAGGCGTGCGCCGGTTGCCGGTTCAACCGGGAAACCCTGGAGCTCACCTACCGCGGCAAGAACATCGCCCAGGTGCTCGAATTCACCGTCGAGGAGGCGCTGCGGTTTTTCGACAGCGTTCCGCGCATCCAGCGCCCGCTGCAGGCGCTGGGCGACACCGGACTGGGGTATTTGAAGCTCGGGCAGACGAGTCCCACCCTCAGCGGCGGCGAGGCCCAGCGCGTGAAGCTGGTGACGCATCTGCTCGCCGGGTTGAAGGAGGCTGATGGGTTCGATCCGCGGCCCAGGCGCAACCTGTTTGTGCTGGAGGAGCCAACCATCGGGCTGCACATGGCCGATGTGAAACGGCTCGTCGAGGTGATCCAGCGCCTCGTGGATGGCGGCCATTCGGTGATCGTAATCGAGCACAACCTCGAGTTGATCGCCGAGGCCGATTGGGTGATCGATCTGGGACCCGAGGGCGGCAGCGGCGGCGGACGCATCGTGGCGGCGGGGCCGCCCGAGCGGGTGGCGCGCAGTCGGCGCTCGCATACCGGGCGGTTCCTGCGCAAGCTGCTGGACCTGAAATGAACTATGTCCTGACGTTGATCTTGGTCCCGCTCCTCTTTGGCGCGGGCTGCGCGAGAACCCCGCAGCACCCCTCGAACGCGCCCTTGGAATGGATCGAGGCGGCGCCTGCCAACGAAGCCGCGCAAGGAGGGTTCATTCTTCGTCCGTCTGGCCGGACCTTTGTCCCCTGGGGTTTCAATTATGACCGCGATTATCGCTCGCGGCTGCTGGAGGATTACTGGCAGACCGAGTGGCCGATTATCGTGGAGGATTTCGCGGAGATGAAGCGGCTCGGGGCCAACGCGGCCCGGATTCATCTGCAATTCGGGAAGTTCATGCTCGCGCCCGACCGTCCCGATCCGGCGGCCCTCGCCCGGCTGGCGAAATTGCTCGAGCTGGCGGAACAGACGGGTCTTTATCTCGATTTGACCGGACTCGCCTGCTACCGCCGGGCGGACTCGCCGGAATGGTATCAAGCTCTGCCCGAACGCGAGCGCTGGGCGGCCCAGGCGGCTTTTTGGGAGGCTGTTGCCCAAACCGGCGCGCGCAGCCCCGCCGTCTTCTGCTACGACCTCATGAATGAGCCGATGGTCCCCGCCGCCAGCCGGCGCGCCGGCGATTGGCTGACGGGCGAGCTGGGCGGTTTCGTGTATTGCCAATTCATCACCTTATCCCCGGCCGGCCGCCCGCGGGAACAGATCGCCACCGAGTGGATTCGGTGTTTGACCTCGGCGATTCGCAAGCACGACCGCCGCCACTTGATCACCGTCGGCCTGCTGCCGAACAGCAACGAAACCCCCGGCTCGGGCTTTTCCTGCCGCGAGATTGGCCCGGAATTGGATTTCATCAGTGTCCACTTTTACCCCAAGTCTGGACAACTCGCCCACGACCTCCAGGTGTTGCGCGGCTTCGCCGTTGGCCGGCCGGTGGTGATCGAGGAAATGTTCCCGCTTGCCTGCTCGACCGCCGAACTGGAGGAGTTTGTCCGGAGGTCGCAGCCGTACGCGGACGGCTGGTTCGGATTTTACTGGGGCCAGCTCCCGGAGGAGCTGGATCCGGCCAAATCATTGGGCGAGGCGATCACCCGGGAATTCCTGCAATGGTTTCGCACCGCGCGGGGCGGCGGCGTCTTGCCGAAACGCCCTCCGTCCGGAGGCGCGGGCGGGCTGGGAAAAAGCATTGGGAAAACCGCGTTGGTGCCAGAGGAGGGATTTGAACCCCCGACCAAAGGCTTATGAGTCCTCTGCTCTACCCCTGAGCTACTCTGGCACTCTCGAGCGGGAATCCGCCGCGCAAGCGGCAGCACTCTGCCACAGAGAATCCCCGCAACGCAAGTTTCGGTTCTCGCCGTGATCACGATCGCAGCAAAGGATGCCGATACCTGGGTGCGGAACTCTTTTCGGCGGGGGCTCCCGAATCCGGGCGTCGGAGGTTCCGGTCAGATCTGGCTCAGGCGGGCTCGTCATCGTGCGGCGTTGCGGCGCGGGCGCGCCAAGGGTATTTTGTTGCCCGCGTTCTTATGCCCCGAGAGAATGAAGCAGCCAAAGCCGCCCGCACCCGGAACATCATCCAGGCGCTCATCCGCGCCTACCCGGACGCGCATTGCGAGCTGAATTTTTCCAATCCGCTGGAATTGTTGATCGCCACCATCCTGTCCGCCCAATGCACGGACCAGCGGGTGAACCTCGTCACCGCCGATTTGTTCAAGAAATATCGTTCGGCGGCGGACTTTGCGGCCGCGCCGCTCGAGGCGCTCGAGCGGGAGATCCGAACGACTGGTTTTTTCCGCAACAAAGCCAGAAACATCCAGGCCTGCTGCCAGGCTCTGGTCGAGCGGCACCAGGGCCGGGTGCCACAGCGCATGGAACAACTCGTCGAGTTGGACGGGGTGGGCCGGAAGACTGCCAACGTAGTGCTCGGCAATGCCTTTCAGATCAACGAAGGCATCGTGGTGGATACGCACGTGGCGCGAGTGGCCTATCGGCTGGGGCTCACGAGCGAAACCGACCCGGTGAAAATTGAGCGGGATTTGATGAAGCTTGTGCCCCGGCCGCAATGGACGCTTTTCAGCCATCTGTTGATCTGGCACGGCCGCCGCCGTTGCTTCGCGCGAAACCCCGATTGTGACCATTGCGAGGTGAGAGATTGGTGTCCTCGCGTGGGCGTGATCAGGGCGCCCAAGCCGGCAAAGAAACTCGCGCGCTCCGATCAACCGCACGCATGAACGTGGAAACCGCGTGGCGCTGTCTCGAGTCCGGCCCCGGGGCGGGCGGTTTGAATATGGCTTTGGACGAAGCCCTGCTCGAGGCGATGCCCGGGCTCGGAGGGCCGGTCCTGCGTTTTTACGGGTGGCGGGAGCCGGCGGCCACGTTTGGTTACTTTCAACCTTACGCCGGGGTCGAGGCGCTCACCTCCCTGCGGCCGTTGTTGCGCCGCCCCACTGGCGGCGGCCTGGTGCCGCATGACCGGGACTGGACCTACAGCGTGGCGGTGCCGCCCGCGCATGAGTGGTACTCGCTGCCTGCCATCGAGAGCTACCGCCGCATGCATGAATGGATTCGAGCCGCCTTTGCGCGGATCGGGATGCCGGTCGAGCTGGCGCCCGCCGTCCGGCGCGCCGGGGCAGGACAATGCTTCGCCGGGCATGAGCGCCTGGACGTGCTGTGGCGCGGCAAAAAAATCGCCGGCGCGGCCCAGCGCCGGCGCCGGGACGGACTCTTGATCCAAGGCTCGGTGCAGCCGCCGCCGGGCGCGCCCGAGCGCGCGTTGTGGCAGGCGGCCATGCGGGCGGCAGCGGAGACGCGGCTGGGCGCGCGCTGGACGCTGTGGGCCGCGCCGGAATCGTTGCGCCGGCGGGCGGATGAGTTGATCGCCCTCAAATACTCGCGTCCCGAGTACCACCGGAAGAAATGAGCCGGTTTGGATTTGATTAGCCCTCCTTGTCTGGCTATCCTAGGCCCAGGCGTATGCGGCATTGGATGTTAACTCTTCTGTTGCTGGGTGTCGGAGCGCGCTTGGCCGCCGCCACCCCAGCGGCGGGCTTGATCACGATCGACGGGGCCATCGGCCCGGCGACGGCGGATTATATTGCGCGCGCGCTCAAGCTGGGCGCCGAGCGCGAGTATGGTTGTGTGATCATCAAGCTGGACACCCCCGGCGGCCTGCTCGAGTCCACGAAGCAAATCGTCCAAACCTTCTACGGTTCGAAAGTGCCGACCGTGGTGTACGTCGCCCCCTCGGGGGCCAACGCCACCAGCGCCGGCTGTTTCATCACCCTGGCCGCGGACGTTGCCGCCATGGCGCCGCACACCAGCATTGGCGCCGCCCACCCGGTCTCGATTGGCGCCGGCGGCGGAGCGGAGAAGACGGATGACGTGATGAAGCAAAAGCTCGAGAATTACGCGAGCAGCTATATCGAAGCCATCGCCGAGCGGCGCGGCCGCAATGTCGAATGGGCGAAAGCCGCGGTCGAGAAGAGCGAATCCATCACCGCCGAGAAGGCGCTCGAGTTGAAGGTGATCGATTTGATCGCCACCAATGTGCCCGCGCTGCTCGGGGCGATCGACGGCCGCCTGGTAAGCGGCAAACCGCTGGCCACCGCGGGCGCCGAGGTGGTGGAAATTCCCATGGTGGCGCGCGAGAAGGTGTTTCAAGTTCTCTGGCGTCCCGAGGTGATGCTGGTCCTGATGCTCATCACGGTGTACGGCATTATCGGCGAATTGAGCAGCCCGGGGGCCGTGCTGCCCGGGGTGGCGGGCGCCATCGCCTTGATTTTGGCGCTTTACATGGGCTCGATCCTGCCGGTGAACATCGCCGGCGTGGCGCTCATCGGGCTCGCGGTGACATTGTTTATCATCGATATTTTTGCGCCCACGCACGGCATCCTCACCTTCGGGGGTGTGGTCTCATTTTTTCTCGGCGCGCTGATGTTATTTGACCGTTCGGCTCCCGGTTTTCGCCTTTCACTGGCCTGGATTTTGCCGGCCACCCTGTTGACGGCGGCGTTCTTTGTATTCGTGGTGGGCGCCGGCTTGCGCGCGCAATTTCTGCCGGTGCGCGCCGGACGCGAGACCTTGCTGGGCAAGACCGCTCCCGCGCTGCGGCGCATTTCCGCCGCGAACGGCTGGGTTTTCATCGAAGGCGAGTACTGGAACGCCGTCAGCGATGAACCGATCGAAGCCGGCCAGCCTGTGGAAGTCGTCGAAATCCAAGGTCTGACTTTGAAAGTAAAACCCGCAACCGCAACCTCCATTCAATCCCATGCCTGACGTAAATCATCTCGCCCGGCTTCTGCCGACTGTCCTCATCGCGATCGTGCTGATCGCCACCGTCCTGCCGCAAGCCTTGCGCGTGCTGCGCGAATACGAGCGCGGCGTGGTGTTCCGGCTCGGCAAACTGTTCGGCGCCAAAGGCCCGGGCCTCATTTTTCTGATCCCGATCGTGGATCGCATGGTCAAAATGGATCTGCGCGTGGTGACCATTGACGTCGCCAAGCAGGAGACCATGACCCGTGACAACGTGCCGGTCACCGTGGATGCGGTGATTTATTTCCGCGTGGTCGATCCGGTGGCGGCGGTGGTGAAGATTGAGAACTTCTGGAAGGCGACCTCGCTGATCGCCCAGACGACGCTGCGCAGCGTGCTGGGGCAGGCGTCGCTCGATGATCTGCTCTCGCAACGCGACTCGATCAATCTGAAGCTGCAGGAGATCATCGACCGGCAAACCGAGCCCTGGGGCATCAAGGTCACGGCGGTCGAGGTCAAGGAAGTGGTGCTGCCGGACAGCATGAAACGCGCGATGGCCCGCGAGGCCGAGGCCGAGCGCGATCGGCGGGCGAAAGTCGTCAACGCGGAGGGCGAATTCCAGGCGGCGGAAAAGCTGGTCGCGGCCGCCGAGATGATCGGACGCGAGCCGATCGCTTTGCAACTGCGCTTCCTGCAAACCATGCGCGAGGTTTCGACCGAGCGGAACACCACGACGTTCGTTCCGATACCGATCGATTTATTCAAGCCGTTTATGGGGGGGCAGGGCAAGTCCGGTCAGGGTTAGTCCGCTCATGCCGCTTTACGAATACGAATTGTGCGACGGCGAGTGCAAGGTGTGCGGCGGCAGTTTCACGCTGTTCCGCCCGCTTTCCGCCAAACCGCTGACGCACTGTCCCGCTTGCAAAAAAGCGGTGCGCAAGAGGTTCTCGAGCTTCAACTCGCCCAAAGCCCTGTCGGTTTCGGACGCGAAAAAGGCCGGTTTTTCGGTGTTCAAAAAAGTCAGCCGGGGCGAATACGAGCGGCAATAGCGGCTACTCCTCCTCGTCCGGCTGGTCGAGTGCGCCGCGGCGGTGAATCCGCCGGGCGCGCGAATCCGAGAGCGACTCCTCGATGGCCTCGAACTGGCCCGAGTGGACGCGCAGCCGGTCCGGCTTGAGCCCGGTCTGGCGCTCGATCCGCCGCAAGCGGTTGATCACGGTGCCCTTCGAGCAGCCGCACCGTTTGGCCACCTGTTCGGCGGAGAGGCCCTCGAGACAATACAGCCGGAACACCGTATAGACGGAGCCGCGGCGAATCCCGGTTTCCGAATCCAAAGCTTTGACGAGCGCGAAGGCCTGGCGGGCGGCATCCTCCGGCAGCGGTTCGGCCGGCGAGCGCGCCGCGGCCAGGTCGCCGCGCAGCGCGGCGATTTCCCGGCGGACCAACTCGAACGCGCGATCGCTCGAGCCGGCCTGAGCCAGGCTGGCAAGCTGCCGGCGGATGAATTCCTTTCCCGCGCCGTCGCAGCGCAAGAAGCCGCCCGGCTCCGGATGGCACCAGGCGCATAGACTGGCCTGGGCGCTGGCGCTTTGGCGGAGGGCGTGGTCCAATAACTCGTCTTTTGCCGCGCCGGGAGTGAGCAGCAGAAACGGCTCGGGCCGCCGC
>JBDHQH010000012.1:0-53470 GCA_039806935.1 Verrucomicrobiota bacterium | reverse complement strand
GGAAAACTCAACCCGTCAAAAACGGCCTCTTTCTGCAGGTTTTCCGGTTGGGAACCGCATTTACTGTAGAAGACGGGCTAGGAGGCGTTGGACAACGGCCTGCTGGCCGGTAGTGATATCACCGCCGCCTGCTCCAGTGGCACGACGAACTGGACCCGAACTTCGGCATGGGCCTGGGCGATTTCTACCGCGCCTTCGCCAACGAAGAAATGCGTCGCCTGGGTAAAACAGCAGACGAAGTCCGGGCGTGGGCGCCACCGGAGGTGGCCGGAAGACAGCGGAAAAGGCGCGCAGTCAGTAGTCAGTAGTTGGTGGTCAGTGGCGGGGCGGACGTTGTTGTCCACGGACGACGGACAACTGACCACGGACAAACCTCCAGTTTCCGGAGTTTACAAAGTTGACAACTGGCTGAAACGGGAGGATGCTAAGATCAGCTATGCCAAAGACGCTTACCACATTCGTATTGGACGACTTGCCGGCGGAGAAGCAGGCGGTGGTCAAAGAGTTCACCGAGGTCATCCGCAAGCACCGCGGGCAGAGTTCAAGCTCTCTGGCCCGCTTGGCCAACATCGCATTTGCCATCACCATTGGAGCAAGGGAAACGCGCCAGGATAAATTTGCGCTGGCGGTGGCCCGGGGCATGGAGGCGCGGCAGAAGCTGGCGGAGGCGGAGGGGGGCAGCCTGTCCTCGGATGAGGTGGCGCGGCTGCTCCGGATTTCCAAGACCGCCGTGTTGAAGCGGCTGGAGGCCGGGCGGTTGCTGGCCTGGCGCGAGGAGCGACTCCGGGCGGCCCGTTTTCCACGCTGGCAGTTCGATGAACACGGCCAGGTGCTGACGGGCCTGACGGAGGTGCTCGATGCTCTCAATCAAGATCAGGGCTTGGATGCCTGGGGGAAGGTCCTGTTCTTTCTGCAAACGAAAACCGGTCTCGGCGGCAAGCGGCCGTTGGACTTGCTGCGGGAAGGCAAGGTGAAGCAGGTCCGTCAGGCAGCCCAAGCGTATGCCGAGTAAGCCCAAGCCCGCCCGCACCCTGCTTCGGCCGGGGACGGATTTCGACACCAAAACGATTCCGGTCACGCGGCAACCCGCGCGGACGTGGTTTCGGGTGCATCGAGCAGGTGTGCTGGCGCTGGACTTCGGGATTCATGACTGTCACCGGTTTTCCCATGCCAGTTGCCCTTACCCGCTGCTCTACGTCGGGCCGAATATTCAAACCTGCCTGTGGGAAGTGTTCGGTGATGACGTATTTCAGAACGACTGCACCATCGCCATCAGCAAATGGAGCGGCCGTTGCGTGAGCCAGATCACAGTTCCGGAACTCAAGGTCTGCGCCATCAGCACGGAGCGGACGCGGGAAGCCATGGCCGTGGACAAGTCCAGCCTCCTGGACGATGACCTCAGCATTCCGCAGGACTGGGGACTCGCGTTGCAGAAACATCCGGCGGGATTTGAAGCGATCCAATACACCAGCCGGTTCGTGGATCAACCCTGCCTGGCGTTGTTCGACCGAGGTGGTTTGAAGTCCAAGCTCATGGTGAAGCTGTTGGGAGAATTGGAAAACCTGGACGCAGCCGTGGACTGGCTGCACGAACGCAAGGCGGCATTGGTGTGAGGCGATTTTCTTTTTGAATCATGGCAACGCTAATCAAGGATCTATTCGACCTGCCGGACAAAGTGCAGGGTGGCGAGTTCGTGCTCCGACTCGTCGATGGGCTGCAGCAACCCGACGAAACGCTGAAGACCTACGTCGTCACCCCACAGCTCGAACGGAACTTTGATGAGGCGCTGCAGTTGCTCAAGGACGCGCCGCAAAAGCAGTCCGAGCCGGGCCTGCTATTTGAACGGCAGTTTCGGCAGCGGCAAAAGCCATTTCATGGCGGTGCTCCATCTGTTGCTGCAAGGCAACCTGACCGCCCGGGGTATTCCCGAACTGGCCGACACAGTGGCCAAGCACAACACCTGGACCGCAGGAAAGAAGTTCCTCCTGGTTCCGTATTACCTCATCCGCGCCCGGAGCCTCCAATCGGCCGTGCTGGGCGGGTATGCGGACTACATCCGGCAGAAACATCCTGAGGCTCCGTCCGCACCCATTTACCGGGCGGAGGCGCTGTTCGCGGAGCCGCGCCGCAAAGCGAGGATTGGCGCCGGCTGGTTTCGGACCTGGTCAATTCGTTCTTCACCTCCGCCCAGGCCGGTTTCCAGTTCATTGATCTGCCTGATGGCTTGTCGGTCATCAGCCATCACGCCAAGGATCTGGGCTACGATGGCGCTACGTTTGGAAAAAGAAGGGGGGAGGAGGTTCTGGCCAAGATCTCAAGGGCGCACACGGATCAAGGCGCAGCGTCACAGTTATGACCCCACATTTGCTGAACACTACACCAGCAAGAATTGCGCGGCGTGAGTGCGGCGTTGCGCGACCGAAACGAGAACTCGCTTTTGGTGACGGGTTCCGTGTAGGCTGCCACCATGCCTTCGCGATACGGTACTGGTGAACTGTATGGCTTTGACTTCGGCGCCCTGTCTCCGGCGCGGATCCGCGAGCTTTCCTCCGCCCCGTTCAAGAGTCAGCCCTGCCCGTTTAAGCCGGGAGTGGCAGGGAAACCGACGCCTAGGTGCAACAAAAAAGGCGGGGTTTGTTCGCTGAGGCAGCTTGAGCAGGGTGCAGATGGCAAGGTGGCTGGTGTTGGCGAGCCGGTGATAACGTGCCCGAACCGGTTCCTGGAAGGGAGTGTCGTTGCGCAGTGGGTTGGGGAAACGTTGCTGGGGACTTCGAGGCCGGGGGTGATTTCGGAGTTGCCGTTTCTGATGGGGGAGATTCAGTCGGAAGAAGGGGAGGAGGAGGCGGTCGGGAAGATTGACGGGGTCCTGGTGAATCCGAGCGGAGAGACGCTGCGGTGGTGTGCCCTGGAATTTCAGGCGGTGTATTTCTCCGGCATGAGCATGGAGAACGATTTCAAGGTCATGCGGGAGTGGGCCGGGCCTGGCGTGCCGTTTCCGGCTGTGCAGCGGCGTCCAGATTTCCGATCGTCCGGGCCAAAGCGGCTGATGCCGCAGCTTCAGATTAAAGTGCCGACGATTAGCCGGTGGGGGAAGAAAATGGCAGTTGTGATTGACCGGGCCTTTTGGGAGTCGCTGGGCGACATGCGCGAGGTCCGCGAGCTGTCGAACTGCGAGATTGTCTGGTTCGTGGTGTCGTTTGAGGCGTCGAAGGACGGAAGGTTTGCGCTCAAGCGGCATGAGACCCACTTCACTACCCTGGTGAACGCGGTCGAGGGGCTTACTGGTGGAACGCCAATGTCTCTTGAGCGTTTCGAGAAGCAGATCCGCGACCGTTTGCCTGCCTGAGCCAGGCCAGGTCTTTGCCGATCAGGAGCTCGGTCATCTTGGCATGGTGGGTGTTCTTCATCGCGATGGCTTGGGTCTCGAAGTCGAATTCTGACGCCAGCGAGGCGATTTCAAGGGTGTTATCGTAAGTGAGCAGCGCATCACCCCGGACCTTCGAGAGCAGGCCGAAAAGGTCGCGGTGGTCAACCTGCCAGTGGAGGTACAGCCGCTTTGACGCCACGGTGTACGGCGGGTCCACGAAGAAGGCGGCGTTTTCGTCGTCGGCGTAGCGGCGGATGACTTCAGAGGCGTCGCCCTCAATGAAAGAGAAGCGTTCGCGCACGTCTGCGATTTCCTGGATGCGGCGGGCGAGGGTTTCGGGGTACCAGCGGGAATTGAGACCGCGTCCGTTTTCACCCGTCTTCACCAGGCCGGCGCCCTCAGCCATGATGCCGCCTCGCTGAACCCGGTTTCTGAGGATGACGGCGAAAGCGCGTTCGCGCTGGCTCGTTGGTTCGCGGGCCAGGATGGCGGTCACGTTGCCGCGGGTCAGGTCGAAGTTGAGGATTTGGTCAGCGAGCCACTTGGCCTGGCCGCCAAGGATGGTGTGCCATACAGCGGCGACGTTGGGGTCGCGCTCGACCAAAACAACGTGGTCGGCCAGCCCCTCAAAGCCGGCGGTCAGGCCGATGATGCCGCCTCCCGCGAAGGGTTCGACCAGTACGCCGACAGAGTTGGCCTTGTGGGCGAGCCAGGAGCGGGCGTATGGAACGAGCCAGGTCTTTCCGCCCGGGTAGCGGAATGGTGAGCGCTTGGGGACGGAGGCCACGTTGACCGGCTGCGTCATTTCGACGTCTTCGGCGGTGCGGTAGGCGATCGATGGTTCTTTGACTTCGTCTGGCGCGGTCTTTGCGTCGAGGTCGTGCGCGTACTGGAGCACGGCGGGCGCGAGGGCGTGTGGCACTCGGATTACGGTGGTGTTGCCGAGCTTCCATTTTGGCCTGAAACTGGTCGATGAGCGAGCCATGATTGAACCCTTGTAACACGGGCGCGACTTCGACGCGAGAGATTTTTGTTACACGGGCCGGCAGTGAATAACTTTCTTGGAAAATCTTTAGTCCATTTATGAAAAAATGTCGCGCAAAGTGCGCAACATTTTCAGGCGGCGGACAGCGCGGGCAACAGCAGGTGCTCTTTGAGTTTCAAGCCGGCCAGCAGGAGGCGTTGGCGGGCAAGAGCTTAAAAACCTTAGTCTCTCAGGTGCCCAAGGATCTCAATGTCCTCCTCGATAAGCTGGGGTTTGCTGCCGCTGTTTGCGGCACCGCCAGCCTGGGCGAGTGCCGATTGTAGCAAGTGAGCGCCAAACCGAGCCTTGCACTTGCGCGCGAGATGTGGGGAAGTCAGGCTAGTAGTCCAGGAAAGCCCCCGCCCGAGCGACCGACCTATAGTGCCAAAAGTACTCGAAACAGTCCTTGAGGTTCCAGGCGCGCGCGGTGGCCAGCTTGCTGGGCACCAGGGTGCCGAGCCGTTGCCGGGCTTTGCCCCGCACCCGGCTGCCCCGCTTCAGCGGCTGCCGGCGCATCTTTTTGAGTTGGCCTGCGGGCGGCCCCGCAGCCGCCCGCACTCTGCTCGGCGCACCTGGTTCAGGGCTTGGTTCAGATGCAGGGTGATGTGGGAGCGGTCCACCACATGCTTCATGCGACGAGTCTGCGAACTCGAGGTGGCCGCCCTCAAGAAAAACTCCCGGTTTTCAAAGGGCGGCCCGCCAATGGGAGCAGTCGAGTTCAGGGAACAGATTGTCTTGCGACTCCATTGCGGCCAGGGAAGCCGCGGCCACGGGGCCGCGGGTGAGCTGGTCATAGAGCTGAGTGAAGCGCGCCAGGTGCCGCGTGACCCGCCTTTGGGCGTACTCGGGGCTGGTGCCGGTTCGCAGAATGAATGGCCAATCGCTGGCTTGCGCCAGCAGCAACTCACGGCCCGCCTGCCGCAGCGCCCGGTTCGCCACCGCGTCCGGGCTTTCACCCCGGCCGGCCAGTTCGGTCATGCGCGCCTGGGCGATGCGGAGGTGCGGGTGGATCCAGGCATTCGCGGGATGCACCCACATTTGCCAGTGGCCGCCCTCGCCCCAGCTCGAGGCGGCGGGGGTGGCGACTTGGTTTAAGGGTTGTTCGCGAAGGCACTCCGCCGGGGTCGCCAATTGCAACCCGCTCGGCTTGAGCGCCATTAAGCGGACGATCCGGTCCAGGAACTCGGGACCCTCATACCACCAGTGGCCGAACAACTCCGCGTCATAGGGGCAGACGATGACCGCCGACCGGGCGAACAGGGCGCCGAGTCGGTCGGCCTGGGCGGCGCGCGCGGCGACGAAATGGCGCGCGTGCGTGTCAGCGGCTTGCAGGGCGTCGGCGCGGAGATAGAGCTCTTTCTTCCCGGATTTGCCGCTGACGCGATGGTATTTGATGCCGGTGAAACCGCGATGCTCGGGAGCCGCCAGAAACGGGCGCAGATATTCCAGATCCAGATCATATCCGGCGTCGCGGTAAAACTCGCGGTAGCGCGGATCGCCCGGGTAGCCCTCGTGCCGGCTCCAGACCTGCCGGGCTGATTCGAGATCCCGGCCGAAAGCGGCGAGGCCGTTTTCGGTCAGGATGGGAGCAAACACCGCATAGCGCGGACGGGGCGAGGCATGGAGCAGCCCGTGGCTGTCCAGGATGAACCATCGCAAGCCGGCCTCCTTGAGGAAGGGATCGAGCGCGGGGGTGTAAGCGCATTCGGGCAGCCAGAGGCCGCGCGGGGGCCGGCCAAAGCAGACCTGGTAATCGTCCCGCGCCGCCAGCAACTGCGCGCGCAAAGCCGGGGGATCGTCGGCAAGCAGCGGCAGCACGGCGTGGGTGGCGGAGCAGGTGATGATTTCGATCCGGCCACGATCCTGAAAGCCGCGAAAGGCGCCCGTCAGGTCGCCTTTTAAGGCCGCGAACAAATCGCGGGTTTCGCGGAAGCGTTGCTCGTAAAACAACGCGAGCGGCTGGCGCGGATCCCAGCGGGTGCGATGCGCCTCGCGCTCCGCCAATTCCACCCGCTCCTCGAGGTAACGCGCGCAGCGACGCATCAGCAGCGGGTCGCGCAGCATGGCGCAGAGGGTAGGCGAGAGCGTCAAAGTCAGCCGCCCGGGGAGGCCCTCGCGTTCCCAGGCAGCCAGGTTGCCCAACAGGGGCAGGTAGGTTTCGGCGACGGCTTCGTACAGCCAGTTTTCCTCGAGGAAGCGGTCGTGCTCGGGATGCCGCACGAAGGGCAGATGCGCGTGCAGCACCAGGCAAAGAAAATGGCTCATCCAGGCGCCGGGTCCGCGAGCTCCGCCGGCGGGAGATTCTCCGCCGCGGGCGGGCGCAGCGCGGCGTCCGTCGGATGCACGGCGACTTCGCCTCCATACTGGGAGCCGCGTGAAAAGCGCAGCTCCGCCCAGCGTTTGTCACCCAACGTGGAAGTGGCCGAGATCGGCAGCCCGTATTGGCCGTCCGGCAGCGAAAACCGATAGCTGAAGGTGCCATCCGGCCGCAGGCGGATGGGCCGGTCGCCAATGGCGACGGTGGCGGTCGGCTCGGTGGCGCCGTAAATGACCAGTTCGGCGTTGAGGTTGAACCAAAATCCGGGTGCGCCCGGCGCTGGCGGCTGGCCCGGCGAAGTGACGGCTTTTCCTGGCGGCGGAGGGGCCGGGCTGGAAATGGCAGGCTGGGAGATCGCCGGTGGCGGCGCCGCGGGGCGCGCCATCGGCCGGGCAAACTCGCGGACTCGCGCCGAACCCAGCGGTTGTTCGAGCCCGAGAGCGTCTGAAATCAGGGCCGCCAGCGCCTCCTCTTTTTGCGGCGTCCACTCGGGGAGCTGTTCCTCGAGCGCCGTGGGCGGCGCGTGGCTGATCTCTGGGGCGAGGCTGGCGGGACTCACCTCCGCCGGTTCGGCCAGGGGCACACGGCGTACGGCTGAGGTGGAAGCCCCTCCCGGCGGCTGGAGCGGGGTGACGGGCAGAGCGTCAGACGGTCCGGGCATGGCCGATCGGGGTGGTGCGGTCGGCCGTGGCGGCTCGGGGGCGGGGATTTCCGGAGCGGGCGCGGCTTCCTCAGCCGCTGCCGACGAGGTTGGTTGTGCCAGCGGCTCCAGCTTAAATACCGAGAGCTTGAGCTCCGGTTGCCCCGGGGGAGGTCCGCCTGGAGCCTGGGCCGGGGCGGAGCGCGCCACGGTCTTCCAGAGACCTTGGGCCGGGTAAAAACCGAGTTCGGCCACGCACTTTTGCCCGGCACGTTCCAGATACGCGAACCAGTAGCGCGACTCGGGATGCACGGTTAGCTCCAAGGCGGGGATTGTTGGCGAATCCTCGTAGAAAATGCGCAACGAGAGCCGCCGGCTGGCGGAGGACAGGTTATAGCGCCGTTGCTGGTCAATGGGCAGATCCCAATGCGCGTAAAAGCAATGTGGATCGCGCGGCACCAGCCAAAGTTGCCCGGTGCCGTAATCCCCAGGCAGAATCGAGGGATCGCTCGCCGGGGCGGGGTCATCCTGGCGGGCTTGGGAGAGCGGCGGCTCGTCGTCCTCCAATAAAATCGAGGGGATTCGCAGGCCGGCCAGAGTTCCGCGAGCGAACCGGATGGGCGATTGACGCGCGCGCTCGTCGGGGAAGGGCGGCCTGAGCTCCGCCCGGATGGCGGCAGCGAGTCTGGCCGGGGAAGGCTCCGCAGGCGGTGCGGGCGAGCGTTGCGGCTTTGCGACTTTGGCGGGTTTGGCAGGAGCGCGCTTTGCCTTGGGCGGCGCGGGCTTTGCCGACGGCGAAGCCGGCATCGAGCGGGACTTGCGCTTCGGGATGATGACGCCCAATTTCGGTTTTGGAACCGCGGCGGGCGGGGCAGGCCTCGCGCGTTTTTTCGGCGTGGCAGTCTTGAGTTTCGTTTTGGGCTTGCGTGAGCTCGCGGCTTTCGCGTTTTTCTGGCCGCGGGATCGGGCGGGCTTTACCCTGGCGGCGGGAGAGGCGGGTTTGCTCGTGACCTTTTTTGAAACAGCTTTCGCCGCCCGGCGGGCCGCCGGCTGGAGGGCCGGCCGGGCTTGGCGCGGACGCGCGGAGGCCTTTGCGGGCCGTTGTTTCTTGGGCTTCATACGAACTCCCGACCTTGGATGCCGCTAACGCGAAAAACAATAAAGTCCCGTTCCCGCTCGCGCAACTGGCATTTTAGATTACTTGCCTCATTGGCCGCCCCGTTGTTTATTACGGGTCAAAATCATGAGAAAAATTGTATTGGGGATTCTCGTCGGAGTGCTCCTCCTGGCCGGGCTGGCCGCGCTGATCCTGGGCATGTTCCTTGATCGCGCGGCGCAGGCGGGGATTCAAACCATCGGCTCCCGGCTTGCCCAGGTGAGTGTCGAGGTCCGGCACGTCAATCTGAGGCCGCTGTCGGGATCGGGCAGGATCGAGGGTTTGGTGGTGAGGAATCCAGCCGGGTTCAAGACCCCGGCGGCAATTCAGGTGGGCGCGGCGAGCCTCGCGTTGCGGCCCGGCTCGTTATTGGCCGACAAGCTGGTGGTGCGCTCGATCCACATCCAATCGCCTGAGGTCACCTTCGAGACCGATTTCAAGGGGAATAATCTGAGCCGGATTCTATCCAACCTGAAATCCACCGGCGGCGCGGGCGAAGCTGGCGGCGCGGACACGAGCGCGCCGCCACGGGCAGGCCGAAAGCTGCAAGTGGATGAATTTATTATCAGCGGCGCCAAGTTGAATGTCAGCGTGACGCCGATGGGCGGGCAAGCGATCACCGTGCCCTTGCCCGAAATCCGGCTGGCCAACCTCGGCCAGGGGCCCGAGGGCATCACTCCGGATCAACTGGCGAAAAAGGTCATGGAAGCGATCGAGGCAGAGGCGATCCAGGCTTCGAGCGGCGCGATAGGCGACCTGACCAGGAACGCCGCGGATTTGGGGAAGGAGCTGGGCAAGGGGCTTGGCAAAGGCGGGGAGACCGTCGAAAAGACCGCGAAGGGCCTTGGCGGTTTGTTCAAGAAAAAGTGAGCCGGGTATTATACGGAGGTTTTCCGGCGCATTGACTTCGGCAAGATTTTCTGTTAAACTGGCGGCGCAGTATGAGCGCGAGAAACGCAATCGGGAACGGAGCCTTGCCTCCGGTCACCGTCGAGGCCCGGCAAACCCGCCTGACCCTGTCCCCGGACGCGGTGATTTTTCACAAAAACGGCATCGAGTTTCGCAGCTCGACGCCCTTCTCACCGTGGGCGGAGATGACTTTGATCCTGCAATCGCCCGGGCAGGGGGGCAGGATTCATTGCAGCGGAGTGGTCATCTCCTGCACCGGCAACAAACATGCGGGTTACCACATTTCCATGGTGCTGACCGGTCTTTCGCGGCAGGCGGAAGCGAGGTTTAACACCATCGCCCGGCTCAACGCCGGATAAGGGCGGCCGCGGATTCCCCCCGCATCGCAGGCGGCGCCAGGTATTTTCAGCCGGGCGGCGCCGGGCTAATCTCCCGCGCTTCCACGGCCTCCGCCCACCTTTTGCCATTGGCGGGTGCGGGCGGATTTCAGCACCGCATCGCACACCTGCTGGGTTTCCAGGGCTTCGCGGAAAGTGGGTTGCGCCGGCTTCCCCTCCGCCACACCGGCCAGAAAATCCGCGAATTGATGCACGAAGCTGTGTTCATAGCCGATCTGCAGTCCGGGCACCCACCAATGGTTCATGTAGGGATGATCTCCATCGGTGACGTGGATCGAACGCCAGCCGCGCAAGCGGCCCTCATCCCGGTGATCGAAGAATTGCAGACGGTGCAGGTCGTGGAGATCCCAGCCGATGGAGGCGTTTTCACCGTTGATTTCGAAGGTGTATTGGGCCTTGTGACCGCGGGCGTAGCGGGTGGATTCAAAAGTTCCGAGCGAACCGTTGGCGAAGCGGGCGAGAAACGCGCAGGCGTCGTCGATGCGGACTTTTTCGATTTTGCCGGTCAGGTTATGACGCCGCTGTTTGATGAAGATTTCCGTCATGGCGGAGACCTCCGTCATCCGGCCATTGAGCCAGAGGGCGGTGTCGATGCAGTGCGCGAGCAAATCGCCGGTCACCCCGCTGCCGGCGGCGGCGGCGTCCAGACGCCACAATCCCGCGCCGCCCTGCGGCAGATCTTTGGAAATCGTCCAGTCCTGCAGAAAGCGCGCCCGGTAATGGAACACCCGGCCCAGCCGGCCCTCCTCGATCAATTGCCGGGCCAAAGTCACCGCGGGAATGCGCCGGTAGTTGTACCAAACCAGGTTGGCGACTTTCGCTTTTTCCACCGCCTTGACCATGCGCAAACCCGCCGCGGCATCCATGGCCAGCGGCTTTTCGCAGAGCACCATCTTGCCCGCCCGGGCGGCCGCCACGGCGATCGTTTCATGGAGATGATTCGGGCAGGCAATGTCCACCAGTTGAATGTCCTCGCGCGCGATCAGCCGGCGCCAGTCGGTCTCGGCGGCCTCGTAGCCCCATTGCCGGGCGAATCGCGCGGCCTGGGCGCCATCGCGTCCGCACACCGCCTTGAGGACGGGCTCGAACGGGAGGTCGAAAAAGTTTTGGGCCTTGCGAAAGGCATTCGAGTGCGCCCGGCCCATGAAGCCGTAGCCGATTAATCCGAGGTTAAGCTTCTTCATAAGTGTCTCCGCTTGGGGACGCCAGACGTTGGAAACGGACGCTGGGAATGTCAAGGTTTGTTTTGTCCATGCAGATTTATTGCCGCCGAGTTGTTGCCGCCGAGGGCGCCGAGCCCACGGAGGGCGGGGAGGGTCGGGAGTGGATGGGTTTTGAGGGCGCGCTCGTCAGTCTGGAGGTGGAGTAGGAACCCTTTCTCGGTGTTCTCGGTGGCTTTCATACGATTTTCCAATTGAGGAAGTGGGAGTTGGTGGCAGCATGGGGTGGATGGGCATTACGGCGCAGCAATTTGAGCAACTCCAGGATCGTCTGCGGGGCGGTCGCCGGGCCACGCCGGTCAATGGTCCGGTGATGTCCGGGCGAACGGCGGGTCAGCACCGGATACTGCTGGGGCTGGATCCGTCCTTGCGCGGCACCGGTTTCGGGGTGATTGATCGTAAAACCACGGTGCCTAGGACCCTCGCGCACGGGACGATTGCGTGTCCGCGGAGCTGGGAACGCTCGCGTTGTTTGGCGAAGATTCACCAGACTCTGCGCGAGGTGCTGCGGGCGCATCCACCGGCGGTGTGCGTGGTCGAAGGCCTGTTTTACGCGCAAAACCTGCAGACGGCGCTGATCATGGGCGAGGCGCGCGGCGCGGCGCTGGCGGCGGTGGCCGAGGCGGGGATCGAGATTTACGAAATTGCGCCGCGGAAAGTGAAACAAGCCGTGGTGGGCTATGGCGCCGCGCAAAAGCTGGCGGTTGGACGCATGGTGCAGCGCCTGCTGAAACTGCCGGAGCCGCCCGCGCCGGACGCAGCGGACGCGCTGGCCCTGGCGCTCGCCTTTGCGCAAGAGCAAGGCCGTTACCGGCTTAGCGCGCCCAAAAGAATATGATCGCATTTTTAGAAGGCATTTTGTGCGAGGCGCTGCCGGCCCAGGCCGTCCTTGATGTTCACGGCGTCGGCTACGAAGTGCTGATCCCGCTCTCGACCTTCGATAGACTGCCGGCGCCGGGCCAGCCGGTGAAGCTGCTCACCCAACTGGTGGTGCGCGACGACGCGCACTTGTTGTACGGCTTCTTCACCTCCCCCGAGCGGGATTTGTTCCGGCTCCTGACCAGCACCGTCAGCCGCATTGGCCCGAAGATCGCGCTGAATGTGTTGAGCGGCCTCAGCCCCGGCGCGTTTCGCGGGGCGATCGCCGGCGGGGATGTGCGGACCCTTTCGCGCATCCCCGGAGTGGGGAAGAAGGCCGCCGAGCGAATGGTGCTCGAGCTCAAGGACAAGGTCGGCCTTTCCGCCGGTTGGGAATCCTCCAGCGCCGAACGCGCGCTCTCGCCCGCGGACCAGCGGCTCAACGACACCGTGCTGGCGCTGCTGGCGCTGGGCTATAAACAACCGGATGCGCAGGAGAGGGTGCGCGCGGCGCAGGCCGTGCTGGGCGAGGCGGCCACCGTCGAGGAGCTGGTGCGGGCGGCGCTGAAAAAGGGCGGGTGATGGCCGAAGCGCAGTCTCAGCCAGCTCCGGGGGCCCAGCCCGCCCGCCGCTCGAAGCGGCGCGGCGGCGTGGTCGTTCCGCATCAACCCAACTGGTATCAGCGGCTGGGCGCCTGGGTAATTTATTTTCTGCTGGAGGGGGTCTGCGCCACCTTGCGCTACCGCTGGGTGGATGGCGGGGGGTTGATCGGCGGCCGGGCGCCGGGGCCGTTCATCTACGGCGTGTGGCATAACCGCCTGGCCCTCTCCATGCGAGCTTACGCGCATACCCGAAAATTTCGCTCCTCCCCCGGACTGGCGGCTATGGTCAGCGCGAGCAAGGATGGCGGCTTCCTGGCGGCCATTCTCGAGCGGTTCGGCGTGCAACCGGTGCGCGGCTCCTCCAGCCGGCGCGGGCCGCAAGCCTTGCTCGAGCTTACCACCTGGGCCGAGCGCGGTTACGATCTGGCCATCACTCCCGATGGTCCGCGCGGCCCGCGATGCGTGGTGCAGGAGGGCATCATGTCGCTGGCCCAGGTGACGGGCCTGGCCATTGTCCCTTTCTCGTGCCGCATTCATTGGAAAATCCGGATCCGGAGCTGGGACGGATTTCAAATCCCACTGCCCTTCTCCCGCTGCGACATGTTGCTGGCGCCGCCGGTTCACGTGCCAGCGGACGCCTCCGACGAGCAGCGGGAAGCCCTCCGCGGGGAATTGGAGCAAACCTTGCGCCGGCTGGCGCCGGAGTGAGCTTTCCTCGCCCGGGAAAATCGCGCGACTTGACACCCCTGAACCCCGGCCACTTTTTTCGTGACCTCTTCCGCGGCAGGGGACGGCCCGCCGGCGGGGAGCGACATGGTGGGCCGGGCTGGGAGGCGGAGTTTGCCGCGCCTTGCGGCTGGGAGTAAGGTTCTGTCCATGACACTCAGGTTTGTTTGGGGTTGGTTGGGGCTGCTGGCATCGGCGTTGCTCCTCCACGCGAAGGAGCTGCCCCAGGTGCCGGCGGCTCATCAGCCGGTGACGAATGTTTATCACGGGGTGGCGGTGCGGGATAATTTTCAATGGCTCGAGGACGCGGCCTCGCCGGCGGTGCGGGAGTGGACCCGGCGGCAGAATGAACGCACGCGTGAATATTTTTCGGGGCTGCCGTACTTTGACGGTTTGGGCCGGCAACTGACGCAACTGCGCGGCGAGGAATCGGCTTCGTTCGGTTCGCTCGAGCATCGGGCGGGCCGGTGGTTCGCGCTCCGTTTCAAGCCGCCGGCGCAACAACCGGTTTTGACGCGGCTCTCATCCCTGGAGCCGCCCGCGCTGTGGCGGCCGGTGTTTGATCCGAACCAGCACGATCCCAGCGGCGCGACCGCCATTGACTGGTACACGGCCTCGCCGGATGGCCGGTGGATCGCGGCGAGCCTGTCGGTGGGCGGCAGCGAGGAGGGGACGCTGCACTTCTTTGACGCAGCCACGGGGCGGAAGCTGCCGGACGAGATTCCGGGAGTGCAGTATCCGACCGCGGGCGGGAGCGCGGCGTGGGTGGGAGACGCCGGCGAAATCCTCTACACCCGCTATCCACGGCCCGGCGAGCGGCCGGAGCGGGACGCGCATTTTTACCAGCAGGTGTGGCGGCACCGCCTGGGCGCGCCCGCCAGCGAGGATGGGTATGAGATTGGGCGGGAGTTCCCCCGCATCGCGGAGGTGGACCTGGCGAGCAGCGAGGATGGGCGCTGGAGTCTGGCTTCCGTCGCCAACGGGGATGGCGGGGATTACGCCTATTTTCTGCGTGACCCGCGGGGCGGCTGGCGGCAGGTGGCGCGTTTCGAAGACGAGGTGAAGCAGGCCCGGTTTGGCCGCGACGGGGCGCTCTACCTGCTCTCGCGCCAGGGCGCCCCGCGCGGGAAAATCCTGCGGCTGCCGCTGGTCGAGCCCGAACTGGCCAAAGCCGCGGTGGTCGTTCCGGAGCGCAAAGCTGTGATCACGGAATACGCGGCCGGCGATGGCGGCTTGTTTGTGGAGGACATCTGGGGCGGGCCTTCGGTCTTGCGCTACTTTCCACGCCACCGCCAGCGCGGGAAAACGATCCCCATCCTGCCGATCTCGGCGGTGGCCGGGGTGCAATCGTGGGCGGATGACAACCTGCTCTTCGGCAACGTGAGCTATGTCGAGCCGTTCGCCTGGCACACGTTTCAAGCTCCGGCGGGGCCGGCGCGCCGCACAGCCCTGGCGACCTTGTCGCCGGTGAGCTTCGCGGATATCGAGGTGCGGCGCGAGTTCGCCACCTCGCGGGACGGCACCCGGGTGCCGCTGAACATTTTGCTCAAGAAAGGCGCCCGGCTCGACGGGCGAAATCCGACGCTGCTCTATGGCTACGGCGGGTACGGCATCAACCTGCAGCCCTCGTTCGATGTGACCCGGCGCGTGTGGTTCGACGCCGGCGGGGTGTATGTGGTGGCGAACCTGCGCGGCGGCGGCGAGTATGGCGAGGCCTGGCACAAGGCCGGGAACCTGACCCACAAGCAAGCGGTGTTCGACGATTTCATTGCGGCGGCGGAACATCTGGTCCGGCGCCGCTACACCCGGCCGGAACGGCTGGCGGTGATGGGCGCCAGCAACGGCGGGCTGCTGATGGGCGCCTTCCTGACCCAGCGTCCGGATCTGGCCCGCGCGGTGGTGTCCCGGGTCGGTATTTACGACATGTTGCGCGTCGAGTTGGATCCGAACGGCCAGTTCAACATCACCGAATTCGGCACCGTCGCCAGCCGCGAGCAGTTCCAGGCCCTCTACGCCTACTCGCCCTATCACCAGGTCCGGGACGGGGTGAAATACCCGGCGGTGTTGCTGCTCACCGGCGAAAACGATGGCCGCGTCAATCCGGCGCAATCCCGGAAGATGGCCGCCCGCTTGCAGGAGGCTACCGCCTCGGATCGGCCCATCCTCTTTCGCAGCTCCCGCGGCGCCGGCCACGGCATGGGCTCCTCCCTCAGCGAGCGGATCGCCGAGCAAACCGATATTTACGCATTTTTGTTCGATCAACTCGGCATTGACGGCAAGCGGTGGGAATTCGAGTAGGGCCGCGCTCGAGGCAGGGCCGCCTGGCGCCGGCGTCCGGGTGAGGGTTCCGCGAGCTCACAGGGGAGAGCGTTTCGACGAAACGTCCCTCCCCTGGCAGGGCAATGTTCTTGACATCCCGGGCGCGGGGACTGATACGCTGGACGCTGGTTTTTCGACTCATTATGCGCTCCGATATCATCAAGAAAGGATTTGAACGCGCGCCGCATCGATCGTTGTTGCGCGCCACCGGTTCGATCGAGTCCGAGGCGGACTGGGACAAGCCGTTTATCGCCATCGTCAACTCGTACACGGACTGCGTGCCCGGGCACGCGCACTTGAACGAGGTGGGGATGCTGGTCAAGCGGCTGGTGCGCGAGGCCGGCGGCGTGCCGTTTATCTTTAACACCATCGGCGTGGACGACGGCATCGCCATGGGTCATGACGGCATGAAATATTCGCTGCCTTCGCGCGAGTTGATCGCGGATTGCGTCGAGACCATGGTGCGGGCGCATTGTTTCGACGGCATGGTGTGCATCCCGAATTGCGACAAGATTGTCCCGGGCATGCTGATGGCGGCGATGCGGGTGAACATCCCCGCGGTGTTCGTGAGCGGAGGGCCGATGGCGGCCGGGGTGGCGGAGCGGGCGGGCGACGGCGGCGCCGGCGAACTGCCCGAGCAGCTCCGCCCGGCGAGCGAGAAGTCCGATTTGATTTCGGTGTTCAAAGGGGTGGGGGCGCTGCAGACCGGCGCGATGTCGGCGGAACAATTGCAGCGCCTGGAGCAGAGCGCGTGCCCCACCTGCGGTTCCTGCTCGGGCATGTTCACGGCGAACAGCATGAATTGCCTCTCGGAGGCGCTGGGCCTGGCGCTGCCGGGGAATGGAACCGTGCTCGCGGTTTCCAAGGAGCGCGAGGCGCTCTATGAGCGGGCGGCCCGCGCCATCCTCGAGCTGGTGCGAACGGACACCAAGCCGCGGGACATCGCCACGCTCGAGGCTTTCGACAACGCGCTGGCGCTGGACGTCGCCATGGGCGGCTCGACCAACACTGTGCTGCACACTTTGGCCATCGCCCGCGAGGCCGGGATTGCCTACGACATTCAGCGGATCGACGCCATCTCGCGCCGAGTGCCCTGCATTTGCAAGGTGTCGCCCTCCTCGAATTACCATGTGCAGGACGTTCACCGGGCCGGCGGCATTCACACCATCCTGGGCGAACTGAAGCGGATGGGCGCCCTGACGACTTCCTGTAAAACCGTCACCGGCAAGACGCTGGGGGAGAACATTGACGAATGGGATCTTCGCTCGGAGCGGTGCTCGGATTGGGCGAAGGTGGCGCGGCGGTCGGGCTGCTCGGCGCTGGTGCTTGATCCCAAGGACAAGCTGGGCCCGGCGGCGCGCGCGGCCAACGGCAACCTGGCGCCCAAGCCGATGATGTTTTTCCCGGCGGACGCTCGGGCGATCACGTGGTGGCGGCTGGCCGCGGCGTTCAACGCCGGGGACGCCGCGACGGCCGCCGCGCTGTTCACGCCGGATGCGGAGTGGGGCGAGAGCGAAACCGAGCTCTGGAAAGGAGCGGCGGAGATTCAAGCCGGGCTGGAGCGTCAATTCGCCGAAGCCAGGGGTTCGCTGCGCGCTGAATTGGGGCAGCTCCGGGACGCGCCGGTGTTGATGATCTGGAAGTACGAGCGGATGGAGAAGCGTCTGTGGTGCCTGTTGCGCGCCGGACGCCTGCGCGGGTGGCGCCTCGCGAAAGTCCGCCGCGAGCTCCGCCCCGGGCCGCTGAAGAACGCGCAACCCAGCGGCCTGATGCCTTACGATCCGGCTTTCCGTTTTGACGCGAACGACTGCATTCGCGCGCGCGAGACTGCCTACACTTCCGACGGCGGCCTGGCCATCCTGTACGGGCAGCTTGCGCCGGAGGGCAGCGTGGTGAAGACCGCCGGCATCAGCGACGCCTTCAAGGCCTATTGCGGCGCGGACTTCATCTTCGAGGGACCCTGCGTGGTATTTGAAAGCCAGGACGAGGCCTGCCAGGGAATCCTCGGCGGCAAGGTCAAGGCGGGCGATGTGGTCATCATCCGCAACGAAGGGCCGCGGGGCGGGCCGGGCATGCAGGAGATGCTCTCGCCGACCAGCTATATCGTCGGGATGGGGTTGGACGACAAAGTGGCGCTGGTGACGGATGGCCGCTTCAGCGGCGGCACGGCGGGCGCCTGCATCGGCCATGTCTCACCCGAGGCGGCCGAAGGCGGCCCGATCGGGCTGCTGCGCGAGGGGGATCGCCTGCGCATCGATTTTCCGAACCGGCGGATGGACCTCCTGGTCGATCCGGAGGAGCTCGAGGCCCGGCGGCAAAGCTGGCAGCCCGTGCGCCGGAACCTGGGCGGCTGGCTGGCGCGCTACCAAAAGCTGGTGACGAACGCCAGCCAGGGCGCCACGCTGGCCTGATTGCCGAGCGGCATGAAGCTCGGTTCTGACGCCGCGGTGGTGTTGGTCGGCCACGGTTCCACTGTGAACGCCGATTCCAGCGCCGCGGTGCGGCAGCACGCGGCGGAATTGCGGCGGCGCGGCCTCTATGCCGAGGTGCGGGAGGCCTTTTGGAAGCAGGAACCCAGGCTCGCCGAGGTGGTCGGCCGGCTCGCCTGCCGGCGCATCTTTATCGTTCCCGTCATGGCCAGCGAAGGCTATTTCAGCGAGGTGGCGATTCCGCGCGCGCTGGGGTTCGAGGTTTCCGGCGGGCCGGGCTGGCGGCGGGTGCTCGAGAGCGCTGGGCGCACCCTGGTTTATTGCCGGCCGCTCGGCACGCACGAAGGGGTGACGGGCGTGATCCTCGCCCGGGCGGAGGAGGTGCTCCGGCAGCATCCCTTTCCCCGCGCGCCACGGCCGGCCGAGGTGAGCCTTTTCATTGTGGGGCACGGCACCGAGCAGGACGAGAACTCGAGGAAAGCCGTGGATCAGCAAGTCGAGCGGGTGCGGAGCCTGGGGCGGTACGCGAGTGTTCTGCCCGCGTTCCTGGACCAGGAGCCGAGCCTGAAAGGATGCTACGAAGCGGCCGCCGCGCGCAACCTGGTGGTCGTGCCGTTTTTCATGAGCGACGGCATGCATGTGCGCGAGGATTTGCCGGTGTTGCTCGGCGAGCCGGCCGAACGGGTGCGGCAGCGCGCGCGCGCGGGGCTCTCGACCTGGCGGAATCCCACCGAACGCCGCGGCAAGCTGGTGTGGTACGCCCGCAGCGTCGGCACGGCGCCGCTGTTTGCCGAGGTGATCATCCAGCGGATTACCGAGGCGGACGCGTGGGGATGAGGGCACGGGTGCTGGCGGGTTTTCCCCGCGCGGCAACTTGCCTCTTGAATCCCCGGGGACGAACCCTGAGACTTCGTTCGTGCATTGGAAACGAGTTGCGCTGATGGGGGTTGGACTGCTTGGCGGCTCGCTTGGGCTGGCGCTGAAGCAGCGCCGTCTGGCCGGCGAGGTGGTCGGGTTCGTGCGGCGGGCTGCCAGCGTGGCGGAGTGCGAGCGCGCCGGGGCGGTGGACCAGGCGACGCTGGATCCGGCCGAGGCGGTGCGCGGCAGCGAGCTGGTGATTTTCTGCACGCCGATCGCGCGGATGCGACCGTTGCTGGAGCAGGCGCGGGCGGGGATCGAGCGCGGGGCCGTGATCACCGACGTGGGCAGCGTGAAAGCCCCGGTGGTGGCCGGTTTGGAGGCGCTCGCGGCCCGGGCGGGGGCGGCATTTATCGGCAGCCACCCCATGGCCGGCGGAGAAAAGACCGGGGTGGCGGCTGCCCGCGGCGATTTGTTTGCGGAGGCGATTTGCGTCCTCACCCCGACCCGGCGGACTCGGCCGGAGGCGCTGCGTTCCGTCGAGACGCTCTGGCGCGAGGTGGGCTCGCGGGTGCTGACGTTGAGCCCGCGGCGGCACGACGAATTAGTGAGCCGGTCGAGCCATCTGCCGCATTTGCTGGCCGCGGAAATCGCGGCCCTGGTGTTGAATCCGAAACGTCCTCCCGAGCAGGCTTTGCTCTGCGCCAATGGTTTTCGGGATACCACCCGGATCGCCTCCGGCTCGCCGGAAATGTGGCGGGACATCGCGCTGGCGAATCGGACGAATCTGGCGCGCGATTTGAGCCGCGTGATCCGGGATCTCGGCCAACTGCGCGCCGCCCTGCAACGCGGCGACGAGCGCTACCTCGAGCGTTTCCTGGCCGGGGCGAAAGCGGCTCGGGATCAATGGGCCGCCCGGGCGGCCCGCTCGACCTCGCCGGAATGAGCGCCATGGCGCCGCTGCCGGAGGCCATCTCGATTACACCGCTCCCGGGGCCTGTTTTCCGCCCGGTGGTGGTGCCTGGCTCGAAGAGCATCACCAATCGCGCGCTGATCCTGGCCGCCCTGGCGGAAGGCGAGACACACCTGACCGGCGCATTGTGGAGCGAGGACACCCGGATCATGACCGAGGCGTTGAGCCGGCTGGGATTTGAGATCCAGGTGGATCCTGATCCGCTGGAGCCTTCCAACCGGACGATCCGGATCGCTGGCCGCGGTGGCGCGCTTCCGCCTCAGCGGACCGGCGAGCCGCTGGATCTTTTTGTGGGCAACGCCGGGACCGCCGCGAGATTTCTGGCGGCGCTGGTTTGCCTGGGGCGCGGGGCCTATCGGTTGCACGGCGTGCCGCGCATGCATCAGCGGCCCCAGGCTGCTTTGTTTCGCGCTCTGCGCGAGTTGGGTTACCGGATCGAGGCGGCCGAGGACCGCCTGCCCGCGATCATTCACGGGGCCGGGCCGCGGCAGGGCCAATGTGCGGCGGACATTCAGGAAAGCTCACAGTTTGCTTCCGCTTTGCTCCTTTGCGCCCGAGCGGGCGGATGGGTGGTGGAGGTGACGGGAGAGAATGCGGAGGAGTCGCCGTATGTCCGGATGACGCGGCAACTGATCGCGACTTTTCCGGGAGAAAACGGCGTTTTTCCCATCGAACCGGACGCCTCGAGCGGGAGTTATTTTTGGGCTGCGGCTTATTTGCTGGGGTCGCCCCTGATTCCGCCGGCGGTTGCGGATTGGCCGCAATCGGATTGGCAGGTGGATGCCCGGTTTCCGGCATTTCTGCCTTTGCGCGCTTCGATTTCACGCCAAACGGATTTAGGCGACAGCATCCTCACGGCGATGATTCTCGCGCCTTTTGCGCGCGAGCCGATCCGCTTCACCGATCTGGGGCGGCTGCGTTTGCAGGAATGCGAGCGGGTGGCGGCGATGCGCGCCGAGTTGACCAAGTGCGGCGCGCGAGTCGAGGAGGAGGCGGATTCACTGAGAATTTATCCGGCGGACGGGGCCTTGCATGGCGCGGAGATTGAAACGTATGATGATCATCGGATGGCCATGTGCTTCGCCGTCCTGGGGCTGAAGGTTCCGGGGATGGTGATCCGTGATCCGGGCTGCGTGCGGAAGACTTTCCCGAACTTTTTCCAAAAGTTGGCGGCGGCTCCGCCTTTGGGACTGGGCGCGAGCATTCGCGAGGCGGACGGCGGCCGTCGGTTGCGGCCGGAGGAATTGCTCGCGGGCTGAAGTGCGGCGGGCGGAATCAGAATATGAAGAGACAGGGCATAGTGATAGCGATCGACGGCACCAGCGCGAGCGGCAAGAGCACCAACGCCCGGCTGGTCGCCCAAGCGTTGGATTTTGTGTACGTGGACACCGGCGCCATGTACCGCACCCTGGCCTGGCACTGTCTGCGGCATCACATCGATGTGCAGAACGAAAAAGCGGTGGCCGCCGCCTGCCGCAAGTGGAAAACTGCGCTCGAGGAGCGCGAGGGCCGGGTCCGCTTGACCGTGGATGGCTACTACCCCGAGAAGGAGATCCGCACCGCCGAGGTCAGCGCCGCGGTTTCGCATGTGGCCGCCGTGCCCAAGGTGCGGCAGTGGATGAAAGAGACCCAGCGCCGGTGTGTTCAATTTGGGAACCTCGTCATGGAGGGCCGGGACATTGGCACGAATGTTTTCCCCGAGACGGATTTCAAATATTACCTCGACGCCCAACTGGAGGAGCGCGCCCGGCGGCGCGCCGCCGAGGGGGTGCGGGAAAACCTGGCGGCGCGCGACGCGCGGGACAGCCAGCGCGCCTCCGCGCCCTTGATGATCGCGCTCGGGGCGAAGGTGATCAACAACTCGCAACTGACCGCGGAGCAGACCAGCGGGCTGATCATCGCCGACATGCAAGAGCGGCTGGCCGGCCGGGGCGAGCCGGCGAGCGGATGAATCCGGTGTATTTTCTCGGGTGGTCGGGCTTTCGGATCGTGTACCGACTGCTGTTTCGGGCCCGCTATTACAATCCCGAGCGGGTGCCCGGAAGCGGCGCCGTGATTCTGGCGGCCAACCACGCCAGCTTTATCGATCCGCCCCTGGTGGGCTGCGGCTTGCGGCGCCAGGTCAATTTCCTCGCGCGGGAGAGTCTGTTTCGTTTTGCGCCCGCCGCCTGGGTGCTGCACCGCTGGCAGGCCGTGCCGGTGGACCGCGAGGGCGGGGGGGCCAGGGGGCTGAAAGCCATTCTGGAACGGTTGCTGCAAGGCGGCGTGATTCTGCTCTTTCCGGAAGGCACCCGCACCCGGGACGGGCGGCTGCAACCGGCGCGCTCGGGCATCGGCCTGACCGTCATCAAATCCACCGCTCCGGTGGTGCCGGTGCGGGTGTTTGGCACGTACGAAGCTTTCGGACGGCATCGAACCTGGCCCCGGCCGTCGGCCATCGCCGTCAAATATGGCCGGCCCCTGGATTTTGCCGGGTTGCGCGCCGAGGCAAAAGTTTGTCCGAAACCGCGGCTCAAGGAAATTTACCAGCAAGTGGCGGCCGAAATCATGGCCGCCATCGCCCAATTGGAGCCCTGCGCCGAGCGGAGCGATTTTCCCTGATCAAATTCCGAGATTCGAGAGCTGTTGGCTGATGGCGTTGGCGATCCGCACCAGTTGCGGGTGGGCTTTCTCAAATTCCGCCGCCGGGCTGTCCAGGGCCTTCAGCGGGGGCGTCGCGGTGGTGACGGCAGGTTCCGCGGCCGGAGTGAAGCCCGCCAGGTTGCCGGCCTGAACGCGATGCGCCGGCGAAAGCTGGCTGACTTCGTCGCGCAGGGTCTCGAGCAGCCGCAAGAGTTCCGCGCGCCGCTCCGGTTGAATCGATTCGGCGCTTTTGATTCGGGTTTCGATCTTGCCCAAGGTCTCCTCAATCATGTCCGGCTCCATGGGCAAACATAGTGCTTTGGATGGATTGGGCAAGCCGGAACGCGCGGCCCTCAAGGCGCCAGGGGCGGTGGAGGCAGACGCGTCCGGGCCAATTTTCCGGGATCCTCCCCGGGGGCCAGTGGATGCAGGCGGAAGCTGTAAGTCCACGGTTGGCACGGGATCTGGAATTCCTGGTGCGGCCAGGCGCCCCAGCTATCGTCCCCGCCCAGACCCTGCTGGCGCAGGTCGATGTTGAGGAACACCTCCTGGCGCGGCGACAATTCAAAGGGATGCGGGCGGGCGTTGAGATCGGCGGCCGAGAAGTGCAGGGCATTGGCGCTCACGACCGGATCGCCGATGACCAGCAGGCCGGCGCCTTTGCGGTTGGTGAGCGCCAGCCAGCGAACCTCGACCTTGTTGCCGGTTTCTCCGGGCTCGACGTATCCCGGATAAAACTGGCCGGCCACCGTGCCGTCATAAACACCCACGCGCGAGTCCCGGCGGTCCGCGTACGTTTCCTCGGGGCCGGGCCCCAGCCAGGTCACGCGATCGAAGCCTTCCGGCAGCACCATTTGCATGCCGAGACGGGGCAGGACGGGCAGGTCGCTCTGGCGCGGCTGAAAGCTGGCGGTGACCACGATATCTCCATTGCGGTGAACGTGGTACAGGGTTTGCCATTCTGCCCGCACCGAGGGAAGCGACAGCCGCGACTCGACGGTCACGCCGCCGGCCCCGCTCTGGAAACGGCAATGGACGGTCTCGGCATCCTGGTGGGCGTGTTCCCAAATCCCCTGCGATTTGCGCGCGTGGCGGCCGCGGTCATTGTCCGTTTCAGCGCGCCAGAAATCCGGCCGCAGCGGCTGGCTCACCAGTTCCCTTCCCTGCGCCTTCCAGGAGCGCAGGGTTCCGCTGGATTTATCGAAAGTGATTTCAAAACCCTTGCCGCTGATGGTGAGGTCCCGATCGGTTTCGGCCAGGCGTGGTTCCTCGAGTTGATCCAGGGCCAGCACCGGGGCAGGGGTATGGTCGGGCAGTTTGAACTCGTCCCAGGCGATTTCGTGTCCCGCTTTGGCCCAGGGCTGGTCCTGCTGGAGCGCGAAGCTGAATTCGAGAAAGTATTCCCGCCCCGGCTCGGGCGCAAATGGTTTGACCGGAACCGTGATTTTCCGCGCGGCGCCCGGCGCCAGATCCAGCGGCGGGAGCGATCCCTTTTGGATCACCCGCCCATCCGCCTTGAGCCGCCAGGCGCCGGTGGCAAACCCGGTGAGCGGGAGAAAGTCAAAGCGGTTTTGGATGACGAAGGCGCGGGCTGCCAGGTCAGCCGCCTGGCAATGAATGTATTGATAGACGTGTTTGACCTCGAACAAGCCGGGATGCGGCTCGCGATCGGGCGTGACCAGCCCGTTGCAGCAGAAGTTGCCGTCGCTGGGTGTGCCGGCCGGGCCGAAGTCGCCGCCGTAAGCCCAGAAGGTTTTGTCTCCGGGCTGCGTTTTTTCAAAGGCCTTCAACGGGAGCGGCTGGCATTTTTGCCGCAGGCCCTGATCCACCCAATCCCAAATGAACCCGCCCTGGAGGAAAGGCTTGGTGTAGATCTGATCCCAATAGGACTGGAAGTCGCCGGAGCTGTTGCCCATGGCGTGTTCATATTCACAGAGAATGAAAGGTTTTTGGCGGATGGTCTCCCTGGGGATTTGAAAGCCCCACTTGGCGTCGAACGCCTCGCCGGCGGCGAACTTCGCCAGGCTCTCCGGGCGGGCGTACATCGGGCAGTAAATGTCCGTATTGTGGCCGTAGCCGGCGCGCTCGTAATGCACCGGGCGGCTGGGATCGCGCTGTTTGATCCAATTATAAGTGGCCGTGAAGTTCGGGCCGTCGCCGGCCTCGTTGCCGAGGGACCAGATGATCACCGAAGGATGGTTCTTGTCGCGCTCGACCATGCGGATGGTGCGGTCCAGATGGGCCGCGCGCCACTCGGGAACTTTGGCCAGCGTGGTTGCCCCATAACCCATGCCGTGGCTTTCGATATTCGCCTCGTCAATCAGATAGAGGCCGTATTGGTCGCACAGGCCGTACCAGGCCGGCTGGTTGGGGTAATGCGAGCAACGCACGGCGTTGATGTTGAAGCGCTTCATGGTGAGGATGTCCTGGATCATGCTTTCCATGGTGATCGCCTGGCCGCGGTCGGGGTCGGTCTCGTGCCGGTTCGTCCCCTTGATGAGAATCCGGCGGCCGTTGACCAGCAGGTTGCCGTCGCGAATCTCCACTTTGCGGAAGCCGACCTTGGCGGGCGCCACCTCGGTGATTTTTCCAGCGCCGTCTTTAACGGTGATCAGCAGGGTGTAAAGATACGGGGTTTCCGCGGACCAAAGCTGCGGCGCCGCGAGCGCGGAGGAGATCTCGGCCTGGGCCGGTTCCTGGCCGGCGCGCACGGGGAGGGTAATGGAGGCGGCGGCGACCTCCCGGCCCCGGGCGTCCAGCAACCGCGCTTCGACGGAAGCGTTGACCGGCGCCGCACCGGCGTTCTCCAGGGTGATCGCCAGGCCGAAAACGCCGTTCCGGCCAGTGGCGTCCAGATCCGTTTTGACCTCGAAATCAAGCAGGTGCAGGTCGGCGGGAGACCAGAGATACACGTCGCGGAAGATGCCGCTTAACCGCCAGAAGTCCTGGTCCTCGAGATACGAACCGTCGCACCAGCGGAAATTTTCGACCGCCAGCAGATTTTCCCCCGGCTTCAGCCAGGGGGTGATGTCGAACTCCACCGGGGTGCGGCTGTCCTTGCCGACGCCGACTTTCTGGCCGTTGATCCAGAGAAAGAAAAACGAATTCACCCCGTCGAAGGTCAGGCGGACCCGGCGGCCCTGCCAGTCCGGCGGCACGGTGAACACGCGGCGGTAGGAGTTCACGGTGTTGTTCGGATCATCCTCCGGCACCACCGGCGGGTTCCAGGGCTTGGCCCAGGGATACTGGACATTGACGTAGATGGGGATGCCGTGGCCCTCGAGCTCGACGTTCGCCGGCACCGGGATGGTGGTCCAGGCGCGGTCGTCAAACTCCGGTTTCCAGAACCCGTCAATCCGCCCCGAGTGGTTCGCGGCGTAGTGGTATTTCCAGTCGCCGTTCAGCGAGCGATAAAAAAGTGATTTCACTCGCTCGGTGTTGCATACCGGGCCAATTTTCAGGGCGGTCTTCGCGTCCGGGCAGATCACCAGGGTGGCATGGGGCGGGAGGTTGTTCACGCCCGTAAGCTGGGGATCCCGCCATTCCGGAGCGGCGGCGGGGGCGTTCGCGCTCAGGAAGGCAAGGCCGATCAGCAGTGGTGTGGCGGCGCTCCAACGGGCCTCAATCGGGAAATTCTCAGCGAGTTGCATCCATGACGAGAACGAAATCATGAATGCAGGCATACCCCGAGGGGGGGCAGGGAGACAAGATTAATCGGAGGGCGGAAAGCGCCGGCCTGGTCCGAGCGACGCGAATCCGAAGCTGGCAGCGGCCCGTTAAAAAACCAGGGACGCTCACGCGTCCCTGGTTGCGCCAATCCGAGTGAGATTGTTCCGCGCCGGCTAATTGCTGACCACCCGGTAGAACATGGGCCCGGCGCCCGGGGTGTCGGTGGTCTCGGTGTTGCTCGTGATGGGGCCCGCGTTCTGCCACGTTCCGGAGTCGAGCGCCGAACGGCGCTGGAGCTGGTATGGCGCCGTGCCGCCGGCCCATTTGATGGTGAGCACGCCGGCGTCGGCCTTCACGCTGGTGATGCTCAGCGGGCCGGGCGCGTTCAGGTCATCGAGGATCACGCCCGCCTGGTTCGCGCCGCGAAAGATGCGCACCTGGCGGAAACTATCCGAGGTGGCGGTGTAGAAGGGGATGGGTGTGGTGTTCACCTTCACGTCGTCCACGTAGAAGTCGTAGGATTTTTGGGTGTAATCCAGCTTCAACATAAAATGGTACCAGGTGTCGGCGTTGGCGATTAAACCGGAGGCCACCCAGGCGCCGGAGACCAAGCCGTAGTCGATGCTCAAGCCCGGGCCGAAACGAATGCCGGCGGCGCGGGTGGCGGCGGCGTTTTCGACGGTGAAAAACACGTTGCCGATGGTGGCGCCGGAGAGCGGACGCGCCCAGAAGTCGAACGTGACGTTTTTCTTGGTTTCGAACCCGGTGAACGCGCGGAGGCTGCTGGTGGCCAGCCCGGGACCGGTCACGGCGAGAGCTTGATTTCCGCTATGGACAGTTTGCCCCGGCTCGATTTTGGCGGCGAGGAAAAGGTTGGTGAGTTCCGCGGAGGTCAGTACGCGGACGGTGTCGCCGTTTTGATCGTTCGTCCACTCATCCTGCCCCTCAAGGATGCCGGAGATATAGGCGGGTTCCTCGAAATCAATGAGTTTGCCTCCCAGATCGGGCGGCAGGCGCAGCCGGGCGGCGTAGGACTCGGTGGTTCCGACGTTGTTGCTGGCTTTGGCATAGTAGTAACCAAGTTTGTCGGCGGTGACATTGGCGATCGTGAGCATGTTGCCCGTGGCGCCGGGGATCAGGACGCCAACCGGATCGGCCAGGTTGGTGCGATAGTACCATTGCACGGAGTTCGCGCTGGTGGGCGACACGATGAAGCGGGCGGTCGCCCCGAGGTTGGTGGCGACGTCGGCGGGATGCGCGTTCAACGCGGCAAACACGGGCAGGCCGGGAATCGCCGGGTAATCGATGGTCGCCTCAGTCAGCGCGTCGTTGTTGACCAGCACGCGATCGAGATAACCGCGGAAGTAGAGCGTATCGCTCTCCTTGCCGATGAGCAGGTTGCCTGGATTCGCGGTGGCGGTGGTGGCCCCGACAGCGGTGCGGTTGATGGTCTGGCGCAGGATGCCATCCACGTAGAATTTCATCCGGGCGAAGCCTTCCATCACGGCGGCCACATGATGCCACCGGTGATCATCGGGGATCAGCGCCGTGGGGGCGAAGTCGGTGTTTCCGTAGAGCGTCGAATGGGGCGCGTGGGTCGCGTTGATGGAGAGCGAAACGCGGGGCGCCGGGCCGTCGGTGCGGTAAATCACGCGGCGGTTGTCATAGGGGCCGGTGGGCAGTTTGACCCAGGCCTGCAGGGTGTAATTGGTGTTGTTCACGCCGAGATCGATTGGCGTGGAACCATAATTGACGGTGACGATTTCCTTGATCAGCGGGTTGACCGTGGTGAAGGCCAGCGAGTAATCGCCGGGCAAGCCGGTCGGGCTGTCGCTGGACCAAACGGGGCTGGTGTAGGCCGGGAGCACGACGCTGGAAAACTGGGTGGGCAGCGCGGGCGTGAGCGAACTGGAGCAGGGGAAGGCGCTCTCGTTGAAGCGATAATTCACCAGGGTGCTCGGCAGCGCCGCTTTGGGCGTCTCCGCCACGCTGTCGAGGTCTTCCGCCGTCAGCACCGCGCTGTGGATTCGCACCCGGTCCAGCGCGGAAACCGAGTTGTTTGCGAAGCCTTCCGAGCCGAGGCTCAGATAGTGGTGCAGCACCGGGCGGGCGGTGTTGGTGTTGGCCTCAAAGTTCTCGATGCCGTTGATGAAAAAATGCACCCCGACGCCCGGATCCCAGGCCGCGGCGACGTGGGCCCAGGCGCCCGCCGGCACATAGCCGCCCATGGTGTTGGTGATATCCGCGATGCCGTACAAGGTGAAGACCTGCTGCCCGCCCTTCATGCCCAGCTTGTAGGATTGGCCGTAGGCAATGATGCCTTCGGCCGATTTGGCGGGAGTGGAGGTATCGATGAAAATCCACGTCTCAATGGTCAGCGGACTGTTGGTGCGATCCAGAATCTTCGCGGCCGAGTCATCCGCCAGCAAAAAGCCCGCGCCGGTGTTGGTGATGCAGCGGTCGCCCGGAGCGCCCGAGGGCGAGGCGTCGATGAGCGCCGTATAATCCACCGCGCTGTTCTGCTGCAAGCCGAAGATGCCGTTGACGCCGCTGGCGCTGTCGGTGACGTTTGTGCCGCTGCCTTCGTTGAACTGATAGTTAAGCAAAGGACTGGCGTTAGCGGCGGCCGCGCCCAGAAGGGCGCCGGCCACCAGCCCGAGTAACGCGAATCCACGGATCGTCTGATTTCTCATAGTCTGTCTTTTTGTTGCGGGTTGAGGTTTATTTTTTCTCGGAAGTGCGCTCCATGATCCACCACACATCGGCGCTGCTGGGGGCGGCTTTGTTGGAAAGATCCGCGCGGGCCGCCGCGTCCCGCCAGCGCTTCATCTCGGCGTGGCCGTCCGCGAACGAAAAGCCTGCGCCGTTATTGTGCTGATTGCCGGGCCAATCAACGATGCTCCAGCCGCGCGGGTTGTCGTAGTTGGCCATGTCCACCACGAAATAGGCGTCATTGATCAGATCAGGTCGTTCGTCCAGCAGCACCCAGGTCATGGAACTGCGGCGGATGTCGCCCAGTTTGGTGAAGACTTTGAACGCGGCGTGGGTGGGCCAGATGCCGTAAAGATTGTTGGGATCGGTTCCGTTGCCGCCGATCATGTAGTTCATCGACATGCTGCGAATGCGCCGCACGGTGGCGCCCGCGTCGGGGCCGGAGGTGACCTGAACCATTTTGTTGTCCGCCGGGCAATGCCAGATTTCGTAATTTTTGCTGTAGGGCTTGAGCGGGCTGCGATCAATATAGCTTTTATCCCAGGCCTGGTCCGCCACCTGCATCGATCCTTGAATCCACGCGTAGGGCGAGTTGGCGTTGCCGATCGTCACGTAAGAATAAGGCAGCCGGTCATTGTTGTCATCGACGTACATCCGCCAGGCCAGCATGAGCTGGCGGTGATTGTTCAAACATTGGATTGCCTGACCTTTGGATTTCGCCTTGGACAAGGCCGGCAAGAGCATTGCGGCCAGAATGGCGATAATGGCGATGACCACCAGCAATTCGATGAGGGTGAAACCTTTGGGCCTTCCGCGTCGGTCGATTTGCATAAAAATCCTGGGACGAAATTTTATTTAACGTAAACGTTGTGATCGGCCGACGCAAGCCTCTGGACAAAAATACAAAAATGATCAAAAAGACAAAAACTCAAGCTGAGGATTTCCGGTGGCGGGAAAGTCTGATATGGTAACTGGTGATGAGGTTTTTCCAGGGCATGTGGGCCGCGCTGGCGTGTGCTGTGCTGGGGACGGCGAGCGCCGGGGCCACCGCGCGGAGTATCTCCCCGGAGAATTATCGGGCGATTCCGGAGTGCAATGTATTCCGGCTGAAGCCCCGCGCGGCGGCGCCTGTCGTTGCGCCGCGGCCTCCGTCTTTGCCGCGACTGGTGCTGACCGGCATCACCACGATTTTGGGGGATAAACGGGCGCTCTTGAAACGCTATCCGGCCGATGCCCGGCCAAACGATTTTTCGAGGGAAGAATCGTTCATTCTGGCCGAAGGCCAACGGGAATCAACGGTTCAAATCCTGCGCATCGACGAACAGGCGGGCCTGGTCGAGGCGATCAATGATGGGGCGCCGGTGGTCCTGACCTTCGAGAAGGACGGTTCACGATTGCCGGCCACGCCGGCGCCCGCCGCGCTCGGAACAAACGACAGTGGGCCTCCGGCCATGGTCTCCTCCAACCTCCCGGCGGGGTCGCCGGACAATCCATGGTCACGTCATCGCGGCTCGCGCTGGCCAGGCACGGGGAGCGATACTGGGGGGAACGTCTCGGCGGCGAATTCGGGCCCGCCGCTGAACGCGGAGGAGGAGAGGGTGCTGAGGGAGGCGGAGCGGCAACTGAATCCGAGTCCAGCCGATCCAGTGGCGCCGGCAACTCCCCGAATGCCGCCGTTACGCACCCCGTTTGGCCCGCCGCCAGGCCGTTAACCTGTCAGGAGAAGTCAGACGCGTGGCCCACGAAGCCGGGGCAGTCCGCCTGCGGAGAGATCCCGCCTGAATGGGCGTCAGGTCTTGACCTCGAGCTGCGCGAAGGGGTTGTTGAATCCGCCGTTGTTCGAGTCGCCCTTTTCCGCCATGGCGGGCTGAGGCTCAGGCTCGCGTTCCGCGCGGGCGGTGGAAACGGGGGCTGGTTCGAGATCGCCCGGGGGTTTCGCGCGCTTATTGCGGGGCAGCGGCGAGATCATCACGTTGATGGCGCGTCCGGTCAGTTTAGGCTGAAAGTCCGGGTGGCCATACGGGGTGATTTCATTGAGAAATTTGGAGACGACCTGGAAACCGACTTCCGTGTGCGCCATCTCGCGGCCGCGGAATTTGAGGACCACTTTGACCTTCATGTCCTCGCACAGGAACCCGATGGCATGCCCGACTTTGACGCCGAGGTCATGGGTGTCGATCTTGGGACTGAGCTGGACTTCCTTGACCTTGTTGGCGTGCTGGTGTTTTTTTGATTCCTTGTCGCGCTTGGCCTGCTCGTAGCGGAATTTGCCGAAATCCACCAGCCGGCAAACCGGCGGGTTGGCGGTGGCGGCCACCTCGACCAGATCCACCCCGAGGCTGCGGGCCTGGGTCAGCGCCTCACCCAACGAGAGAATGCCAAGTTGTTTGCCGTCCACTCCGATCACGCGGACTTCGCGGGCGCGGATTTTGCCGTTGACCCTGACAAACGGACCGGAAGGAGCGCGGGAAGGATAAGGGCGCCTCAAGACGCCCTCGCCGGTTGGAACTTATTCATGCAATATATAATCACTACCAGGCATCAGCCTATTCTGGAGTAAGATTAGCTGCGGTTTCCGACAGCGCAAGCAAATAATAGCCATTCGAACCCTCGATTCGATGGGGTTTTCACCCGCTCGAAAGGGCCTTGCATGACTTTATGAATCAAGGGCTTGGAGCAATCAAGCGGCGCTGGCTGGCGCTGCGGGGGCGCGCTTTGCCAGGATGGCCTCAATGATCTTGTCGGCCACTTGGGGGTTTTCGAGCAGAGCTCGTTGGGCGGCATCTTTTCCCTGGCCGATCAACTCGCCGTTGAATTGGAGCCAGGCCCCGCGTTTTTCGATGACGCCGCTCTCGAGGCCGACGTCGAGGATGCTGCCTTCCTTATTGATGCCGTGGTTATAGAGGATATCGAACTCGGCCTCGGTGAAGGGCGGGGCGACTTTGTTCTTGACGACCTTTACTTTGACATGGTTGCCGACGGCATTGCCCGCAGCGTCCTTGAGGGTGTCGCGCCGGCGGATGTCGATGCGCACGCTGGCGTAGAATTTCAGGGCTTTGCCGCCGGGAGTGGTTTCGGGGTTGCCGAACATAACGCCAACCTTTTCCCGCATCTGGTTGGTGAAGATGCAGGCGGTCTTGGCTTTGGCGAGGACGGCGGTGAGTTTGCGGAGCGCCTGGCTCATGAGGCGGGCCTGCATGCCCATGGTGGCCATGCCCATCTCGCCCTCCAACTCGGCCCGGGGCACCAGCGCCGCCACCGAGTCCACCACGATCACATCCAACGCATTCGAGCGGGCCAGGGTTTCACAAATGGTGAGCGCCTCCTCCCCGCTGTCCGGTTGGGAGACCAGCAACTCATCGAGGTTGACCCCCAGCTTCTTGGCGTAGGCCGGATCGAGCGCGTGCTCGACATCGATGAAAGCCGCCACGCCGCCGTTTTTTTGGGCGTTGGCGATGACGTGCAGCATTAAAGTGGTCTTGCCCGAAGACTCCGGGCCAAAAATTTCCACCACCCGGCCGCGGGGTATGCCGCCCACCCCGAGCGCGAGATCCACCGCCAGGGAACCCGTCGGGATGACTTCGATCTGCCGCCGCGCATGGGCGTCGCCCAGACGCATGATGCTCCCTTCCCCATAGGCTTTGGTGATGCTCGAGAGCGCGGCGTCCAAATCGCGCTGACGCGCCGCCGCGAGTTTTGCCGCCTCGGCGGCTTTGGCCTCCGCGGCCTTGTCGGGGTTTTTTTCAGCGGGTTTCTCCGCACTTTTTGCAGCCATAAATCGGGGTCAGTTGTCTAAAACCAGAAGTCCATTTTTCGGGCTTTCCATCTGGATGTCAATGCGATCGTTCGCAATTCGGAGTTCTTTTAAGGTCGAACTACAAATTCGACAACCTGACGTGTTTTGAGGCGGTTGCGAGTTTGAAGGCCATTGGGGAACTTTTGGCGGACATGCAGTCATAGAAACCGCTCATGGAAGCCTGACGCCGATTGGGCTGACGGCGGATCCAATCCACCGCGAGGCTGACAACCGCGCGCCGAATCACCGCCAGATTCATGACGGCGTTGCGCTGGCGCACCCGGCTGCGGTCCGCTCCGGCGATGAGATCCAGCCGCAGATGCAGTCCCGTTTCAATGCCCCAGTATTGGCGGTCCTGCCGGAGCATCTGCTCGGCGCTCATCTGGGCGGCCGGCCCGGGCAGGTTGCGTCCTGAAAGGCGTTATTGACGACCGAGTGGCGGCGGGCAGAATACGGAACATGTGCCGTTCAAGCCGCCTTTTCTTTTGGATGCCCCTTTTTTTTCTGTGCGCCGCGGCGTCGGCGGCCCAGCGGCCCAACATTCTCTACATTATGAGCGACGATCATGCCGCTCACGCGATCAGCGCCTACGGGAGCCGGGTGAACCAGACCCCCAACCTGGACCGGCTGGGCAAAGCGGGGATGCGATTTGACAATTGTTTTGCCGTGAACGCGATCTGCACCCCCAGCCGGGCGACGATCCTGACCGGAAAATACAGCCACATGAATGGGGTGCCGGTGTTTAATCGCTTCGACGGTTCTCAACCGACAGTAGCCAAATACCTGCAAGCCGCCGGTTACTACACGGCGATGGTGGGGAAGTGGCATTTGGGCAGCGATCCCACCGGCTTTGACGATTGGGAAGTGTTGCCCGGGCAGGGGATCTACTTTGATCCGGCATTTCTCAATTCGCGCGGGCGTCATGTCGTCCGGGGCTACGTCACGGACTTGATCACCGATCTGGCATTGGATTTTTTGCAAAACCGGCCCAAGGACAAACCCTTCTTTCTGATGTTGCATCACAAGGCGCCGCATCGGTCATGGGAGCCGGACGCGAAACACAGGGAGATGTTCAAGGATCTCCGGATTCCGGAGCCGGCCACTTTGCGGGATGATTACGCCACGCGCGCCGACGCCATTCGCGAATGCGAGCAGAAGGTGTTCACGGATCTGACGCGGCGGGATTTGAAGCTCGAGCCGCCGGAGGAGCTCACCGGCCCGGCGCGAAATCACTGGCTGGCGGAGAAGCCCGACCGGGTGACGATTGAGGCGGACGGGAAAACGCGGACCCTCCAGGGCGCGGAACTGAACGCGTGGAAATACCAGCGCTACATGCAGGATTACCTGGCCTGCATCCAGTCCGTGGACGACAACGTCGGCCGGGTGCTGGATTGGCTGGACGCCAGCGGGGCGGCCTCGAACACGGTGGTGATCTACACGAGCGACCAGGGTTTTTTTCTTGGCGACCACGGGCTTTACGACAAGCGGTTCATGTATGAGGAGAGCATTCGGATGCCGTTTCTGGTCCGGTGGCCGGGCGTGATTCGGCCCGGCGCCATCCAGAAGGCTTTGGTCATCAACACCGATTTCGCGCCGACCTTCATGGAAATGGCCGGGTTGGCCGCGCCCGCCGACATGCAGGGGAGCAGTCTGGCGCCGCTGATGAAAGGCTCCACGCCGGAGAATTGGCGGAAGAGCTTTTATTACCGCTACTATGATGATCCTGGAGCCCACAATACTCGCGCCCATTACGGAGTGCGGACGGAGACCCACAAACTGGTGCGGTTTTGGAAAACGGATCAGTGGGAGATGTACGACTTGATGAAGGATCCGCAGGAGCTGCGCAATCTTTACCCGGAGGCGGCGGAGGCGGATACCGTGGCCAGGCTGAAACGCGAGCTGTTCCGGCTCAAGGCGGAGGCAAAGGACAACGACCAATTCGCCAACGAGCAACCCAAGACCGGAGTGGCTCCGGGGCCCGTGACGCCGGGCGGAAGGAAATAGGGCCGGAGGCGCGGGCAACCTGGGAGTCGCGCCGCGCCGAAGATCGTTTTCTTGTGTTTTACCCGGCGGGTTTCGCATGATGGACCGCCTTGAGGCTGCGGTTTGGCCAGACATGGGCGGGACCGCGGCGCGGACATCATGCAAGACAACAAGCAGCTTTCAGCCGGGAAACATCCGGCGCGCGGCGGATTTTTTCGCCGCGTGGATTGGCTCACGTTTTTCATCACCTTTGCCTGCGTCTGGGTTGGTTATTACCTGACGCTGGCGCCGGAGTTGACGCTGGAGGATTCGGGCGAACTGGCGGCGGGATCCTTTTACGCCGGCATTCCGCATCCACCGGGGTATCCGGTGTGGACGCTTTACACCTGGCTTTGGACGGTGCTGGTGCCGTTTAAGAACATCGCCTGGCGGGTGGCCCTGGGGGAGGCCACCGGGGGCGCGCTGGCGGCGGGCTTGCTGGGGCTGTTGGTCTCGCGTGGCAGCGGCCTGTTGATGAGCGGGATCGAGGAGCTGCGGCGGATGCAGGGCCGGTGGGCGGACGCCATCGGCCTGGTTTCAGGGGCCGTCGCGGGCATGCTGCTGGGCTACAACGGCTTCATGTGGAGCCAGTCCGTGATTGTCGAGGTGTATTCCTTCAGCGTGGCCTCGTTCATGGTGGTGCTTGTTTTTTTGCTGCGCTGGATCTACTCCCCGCGGGAGCGGCGGTATCTTTATTACGCGCTGTTTTTTCACGGCATCGCCTTCACCAATCATCAGACGTTGATCGTCGCGGCGATGGGCATCGAGGTGGCCATCGCGGCCGCCGATTTCCGGCTGGGCCGGAATCTTTTTCTCGGCAACAGCATCATCTACCTCGCCGGGCTGATCTTAAAACAGCGGCACATTCTGACCGCGCTTGAGGCCAACCCGGCGGTGTTTGTGATTTTCAACGTGGTCGGGGTGGCTTCGATCGCCGCGTATCTTTGGTTTGTCTGGCTGACGGGGGAAGGCGCGCGGGAAGTGGCGCGGGACGTATTGATGGCGGTCTTTTTTACATCGCTGGCGGCGTCCCCGGCGATCGGCCTCGCCGGTTGGGCGCTGGCGGCGGTCGCGCTGGCCGGTTTTGTGTGGTTTGCCTGGCAGACGCGCGCTTTGGGGACCGAATGGCTGGTGGTGCTGGTTTGCGGGGTATGCTGGCTGCTGGGAGCGGCGTTCTATTTCTACCTGCCGCTGGCCGGCATGACGAATCCACCCATGCAATGGGGCTATCCCCGCACGGTGGAAGGCTTCATACACGCCTTCACCCGAGGCCAGTACGAGAAGACCAGTCCCACTGACATTTTGCATGATCCGTTGCGCTTGATGACGCAGTTGAGCATGCTGGGCGCTGGAATCCTCGAAGAATTCAACTGGGTGTACGCGCTGATCGCCCTGGTGCCGTTCCTGTTTTTCCTCAAGCTGCACCGGCGCGAGCGGGCCTGGCTGGTGGGGCTGTTCGCGATTTACCTGTGTCTGGGCGTGTTGCTGCTCATCCTGCTGAACCCGCCGCCGGACCGCGCGGCGCAGGAGCTGGTGCGGGTGTTTTTTACCGCCTCCCACCTGATCATCGCCCTGCTGGTTGGCTATGGGTTGACGTTGATCGCCGCCTATATGGCCGCCCAATATCAGCAGTTCCGGTTCTGGGGGCTGGCCGGGGGCGGGATGGCCGTGGCGCTGGCCCTCGTCTCGCTGGCGCAGGCGGTCGAGGAGACGTACTTCGGCGCCGGCGCGTCGATCGGGCCGCGGCAGTTGCTCGCGTTTCTGGGGGAATGCCTCGCCAACCGGGATCAGTACGCGCTGCCCGTTTACGCGGGGCTGCTGCTGATCGGCATGGCCTCGGTGTTCGTCGTCGCGGTGGGCCGCCGCCGTCAGCGGGCGCCGCTGGCGCTCACCCTGGGCCTGTTCGCGCTCATGCCGGTGTACTCGATTTTAACCCATTGGTCCGACAACGAACAGCGGAACCACTGGTTCGGGTACTGGTTTGGGCACGACATGTTTTCGCCGCCGTTCAAAGATGCGGCGGGCCGTCCGCTTTACCCCGAGATGGAGCGCCACGCGGTGCTCTATGGCGGCACCGATCCGGGCCGTTTCTGCCCCACCTACATGATTTTCTGCGACAGCCAGATCCGCTCGAACCACCTGCCGAAGTTCGATCCGGATTTCGACCGCCGCGATGTCTATATCATCACTCAGAACGCGCTCGCCGACGGCACCTACCTGAACTACATCCGCGCTCATTACAACCGCAGCGCGCAGTTTGATCCGCCGTTTTTTCAGGACCTCCTGCGTTCGGAGAAAGAGCGGATCGACAACCGCTCCACCAACTTTCTGGCGCGGTCCGTCATTCCGCTCGACCGTTTTTTCACGAATCTGGGGGATCGCATCGAGAAGCGGCGGCGGACCTTCAGCTCGTGGTTTCAGGCGGATCATTTCGTGGATTTAGAAGGCTTGCGCGCCCGGTTGCGCCCGGGGGGCCAGCCAGACAAGCTCTCGGCGTGGCTCTTTGCCAACGTATCCCCGGAAACGCAAGCCTTGATCAAAAGCAACGGCCGGACGGCGGAATTGCGCGAGGCCCTGGGCCGCGATCTGAACCGCATCCTGGACCGCGAGCCTTCGGCGGGGGGGAAACTCGCCACGGGCGAGCCACTTTACACCCCGGAACGATTTGCGCGAGTGCGGCTCTCCGAGTATTTGCGGGACTTTCTCCGGCAGAATCCGCGGGGGCATAGCCGCGTCCGGCTGAATCGGCTGCTGCTGGAGGCCGCTTATCCCGGCGAGATCGCGCGCAGCCAAGGCGGCGTCTATCCGGATCGCGAGATTCACATCACCACGCCGGAGGAATCGCAGGAGTGCTTTCAAACGTACATGATGGACGCCCAAAAGCGGCTGCTGCATGACGAGCGCTTTCCCAACGAGCCGAAGCAGGTCCGGCCCAACGAAGGCATTACGCTGGCGAACAATCGCGTCCAGATTTCCGGCCAGGTGGCGGTCATGGCGGTCAACGGATTGATCGCCAAGGTCATGTTCGACAAAAATCCCCGGAACGAATTTTACGTGGAGGAAAGCTACCCGCTGGATTGGATGTATCCGCACCTGACCCCGTTTGGGATCATCATGAAAATCAACCGCGAGCCGGTGGCGGAGATGACCGAGGCTGTCGTCCAGCGCGACCACGAATTCTGGTCCCAGTATTCGGCCCGGTTGATTGGGAACTGGGTCACTTATGAAACGCCCGTCAAGGAGATCGCCGCCTTTGCCGAGCGCGTCTATCTGCGGCGCAATTTCCGGGGCTTCAGGGGGGATCGGAAATTTATCCGGGATGACCAGGCGCAGAAGGCCTTTTCCAAACTCCGGAGCGCCATCGGCGGGCTCTACGCGTGGCGGATTTCGCAGGCCAAGCCAGGCTCCGCCGAGCAGCAACGCCTGATTAAGGAGGCCGACTTCGCCTTTCGGCAGGCGTTTGCGTTTTGTCCCTACAGCCCCGAAGCGGTGTATCGCTATGTCAATTTGCTCCTGCTGCAACAACGCTTCGAGGACGCCCTGCTGGTGGCGGAGACCTGCTGGAAATTGGACCCCAACAACCGCTCGATTGAGGGCCTGGTGGCGCAGATCAAGGAGTGGATGAAACACCGGGAGACCGCCGCGCAGGCGCCCTCGACGGCGCGGGATCTGGAACGGAGTCTCAAGGCCAATCCCGATGATTTTCAGACCGCCTTCAACCTCGCCGGGCTTTATCTGCAAATGGGCGAGACGGGGAAGGCGACGGCCCTGCTTGATCGCGTGCAATCCAGCCCGAAAGCCGACGCTCCCGCGCTGCGCGCGCTTTTCCAGGCCTGGTCGAGCATAAACCGGACGGATCGGTTGGAAGCCGCCGTGCGGCAGGTCGAGACCCTTTGGCGGCAGCATCCGGCCAACGCCGAGGCGGGAATCATCCTGGCGGAAGGCTATCGAGAATTGAACCAACCGGAGCGGGCCGCGCGGACGCGGGATCAAATCCTGGCCGCCTCGAACGCCTCGCCAAACGCGCTGTTGGAACTGGCGCAGGCTTATGCGCAGGCGATGGACTTTCCCAGGCTGGAAAACGCGCTCGAGCAACTTTCGAAGGCGGCGCCCGGCTCACCCGAGGCCTGGTACGACCTGGCGGCCATCAAAGCGAGCCTCGGCAAAGACGCCCAGGCGCTGGAGGCAGTCGCTCGGGCCTTCGCGCTCAGCCGCACCCGGCGACAGGCCGATGCGCGCGCCAAGGATCTGATCGCCGCCGCGGAGCAGGATCCGCGGTTCACCAACCTCAAGCGGAATCCCGAATACCAAAAGCTGGCGCGGTAACGGCGCGGAGATCCCAGAGAGCGTTTCGCCAACTTGACCGAGGCCGGGCGGTTGTTTATGTAATCATCGTCCATGCCGACATACGAATATATTTGCGCAAAGTGCGGACATCATTTTGAGAAATTCCAGTCCATCGCGGCCAAACCGCTGGCGACCTGCCCGCGGGATGACTGCGGACAAAAACGCTGGGGCAAAGGCCGGGTGAAGCGCGCCATTAGCGGCGGCGCGGGCCTGATTTTCAAAGGCAGCGGGTTTTACATCACCGATTACCGGACGGAGAAATACAAGGAAGCCGCTAAAAAGGACAGCGCCGCGCCCGCCGCCAAAGACAGCAAGCCTGCGGCTCCAGCCGCGAGCAACGGCAATTCAAAGCCGGCGGCGAAGACCTGATCCGCCCCGTGCGCGTCCTCCCGCAAACCTTCTGGCTAGCCGCGCTATGGGCGGCTGCCGGGGTGGCCGCGGGGCAGACGAGCACTTCCGAAGACTTCTCGTTTCGGAGCGCTTCGGGGCAATTTCTGGTGCGTTCGATCCGGCGTCCCCCGGGGCCCGTCCCGCCCGCCGCCACAGCCGCGAAACTGGATTTGGTGCGGTTGACGCCCACGCTGATGCCGGTTTCCGGCGAGCGCATCAAACAGGCGCTCTGGCGGGAGTTGGGGATTTCCGGCGCGTGGCAGGGCAAGATCCAACTGGCCATCTATCCCGGAGCGGCGGCAGATGAACCCGTGAGGTGCTACGCGGAAAGGTTCCGCGACGCTTGGCAATACCGGCTTGAGCTGCCAGATCTGGTGGATCGCACGCGTTACGTTCGCGGCATGGTCCAGGTGCTCCTATTGGAGTACGCCAACCGCGGCGCCGTGGCGCGTAGCGCGGAGATTCCAGCCTGGCTGGTGGAGGGGATGACTCGTGATTTGCTGGCTTCCGGCGAGGGGCAGTTGGTGATCGCGCCGCCGCCTGCGAGCCCGGGTCCGGTGGCCTTCACGCCCACCATGGTGAGCCGGGTGCGCGAGAATCCCTTGGAACGGGCGCACCAGGAGCTCAGCGGCCAGCGGTCGCTTACTTTTCACGAGCTAAGCTGGCCCACTCCCGAACAACTCGATGGTGATGCCGCCCCGCTTTACAGCGGCAGCGCGCAGCTTCTTCTGAACCAACTGCTGGCCTTTGAAGATGGGCGGGATTGCCTTAAGTCGATGCTGCGGCGGCTGCCGGATTACCTGAACTGGCAACTCGCCTTTCTTCAGGGTTTCCAGGGGCATTTTCAGCGCCCGCTGGACATCGAGAAGTGGTGGGCCGTGCGGTTGGCGGCCTTTACCGGACGCGAACTCTCCCAGATGTGGTCCCTCGAACAGAGTTGGGTCCAACTTGAGGACGTTCTCCATCCGCCCATCGACGTGCGCGCCTCCGCGGGCGAGTTGCCGCGGCGTTCCCGGGCGGCGCTGCAAACGGTGATTCGCGATTTGAACCAGGGGCGGCAGCGGACGATTCTGGGGGAGGTCCTGCGGCGGCTGGATACTTTGCGTCCGCGGGTGGCCGAGCCGCTGGTGCCGCTGGTGGATGAGTATCGCCAAACCCTGGGTCGTTACCTGGCCGAACACGATCAAGTCGGCAGCCGGATTCCGTTCCGCGCGAAAGCCGTCCAGCGCAACTTCCGGGACGAAACGCTCCGCCGCCTGGACGCGCTGGAAACACGGCGGGCGCTGGAAAATCCGGCGCCCCGCCTGGCGTCGGAGGCGCAAGCCGCCCACTCGGGGGCCGGAAACCCGCCGTAGCGTTTGCCGTCTGCGGCGGGCGGCAGTTTTCGACTCCTCTCCTCCATTAGGGAGATCGGGGCGCAGGCGAGTTGCTTAATCCATTATTGGGATATCCGGCTGGCCGGCGCGCCCGCGCTTTGGGGCCGGGGCGGGAGAGATTGGATCAGAAGCCGGGCCTCTTCGGCGAGCGTTTCGAGGCTGCCGCAACGCGGGCGGAAGCCGCCGTAGAACATGTGCGCCACGTCCACCTCGTAGCCGCCTTCGAGATAAGCGTTCGCGGTCGGCAAATACCCGGTATCTCCATTGGCGTAAGCGACAATGCAGAGATCTTCGCGGGTCGCGGAGCGGAGCCAATCGGTGAAATCAGAAAACACTTCCGCGTTCACCCCGAGCAAGGCGGTCTGGTCCAGGCGCACGGCGAACAGCTCCGCCTCCCGGTGCGTCTCGATCGCTCCCGCTTGATGGGAAGCAAGCAGGGTTCGACGCCAATGCTCGACCACTCGCACATACTTGCCGTTCCATTGGGCGAGTGATTCCTGATGTTGCAGCGCCTGGTCGGCGCAAGCGTTCAATTCCGCCGGCGTCAGCACCTCCAGCGGCAGCCGCACCAGGCGGCTCCGGACCGCCAGTTCCGGTTCCGCGATCACGGGGGCGGAGAGCAGCAGCGGGCCCACGGCATCCGCGATTTTTCGGCCCCAGGCAGTGACTTGCTGGAAACTGACGTTTTCCGCCGGAGGATTCAAATTTCCCGAAGCCCCGTTGGTCATGAAGACCACTGGGGCGCCGGGCAGTTGGGCGGCGAGCGCATTCGCGGCCTGACCCGAGAGGTCCCCGCTGATGCGGCGGTTGGTGGACCCCAGCGCCACCGGGTGAATGGGATAATTGATGATCGCCGACAGGAACGTGCCATCCACGCGTTGGAACCCGAAGGCGGTGATGCGCGGATCGGTGTGCGGGGCGTTCGAGTTGCGGCGATCCACGGCCAATTCGAGCCGGTTCAGCGCCCGCGCCAACACGACCTCCTCCGAGCCGGCCAGGGCGGCGACGGCGGCTTCCCGCAAGCGGTCTTGGAGAAACCGGACGTAGGCCGTGTCATACTCGCCCGCCTCGCGCAGGTGAATGGTGGCGGGGCCGGCATGAGTATGGGTGGCGGAGAGCAACACCTCATGGGGCGCCAGCCCAAGTTCCGCCTCGGCCCAATGACGGAAGGAATCGACAATCGAACGATCAAATCCGATCAGGTCGCAGTGTATCCAGAGCAACTGGCAATCCGGTGTCTGGAGGTGCAGGGCTTTGGCGTAGAGCGGATCGAGCAATCCGGTGGAGGGCTGTTGCCGGGCGGCAAATCCCGACAGTTCCACCCCCGGCTGGGGTGTGATATCTCTTTGTGCGGTTCCCGCTTTCATGGGTGTTCCTTGGCTCAATTAAATTTCTATTCTATTTCAACTTTTGCCGGAGGGATTCCAGATCGCCTTGCAGGGTCTGGCGTTCGGCGATCCAACCGGGGAAGGCCCGTTCCATGCGTTCGGCCAAAAGCTCAAGTTGTTTCACGTAGGCAGCGGCGGCCGTCCGCGAGTGCCGCAGCGCGACGATCTGATTGAACTGGGCTTGGACCGAGTTGAAGCTGGTGCCGCGATGCGGCGGCGACCACAGGAGCATGCCGGGATAGGCTTCGACCAGATCACGCAAGACACCGCGTTGTTCGGAGGTTTCGCCGACCTGGAGAATGGCCTGCCCGATCGAGCGCGCCGGATCGTACTGAGCCGGATTGTAGGCATAGTCCGCGCAGGTCGCCAGGGGCAGGCGATTGGCCTGGTTCTGTTTGCGATGCGGGTTGCCCATATAGCCATCCACCACCTCGCCCAGATCCAGATCACGATCGGTCACCGGGCCCAGGTGCATGGCGGGGGTATCGTCGTTGACCGGGTAATTGTCCCACAAAAACAGGCGGTGGCCGGAAATCCGGCGAAACGTCTCGGCGGCCCGGCGCGTGACGCGACCGACCACGGCGTCGCCGGTCCAGAACATCCACACCCGCGGATCGAGTTCGCGCGCGAGAATTTCCAGGTAGGCCCGTTGCCTGGCCTCGGTGCCGTCGCCCCAGTAGTAAGTCGGGCAGAAAATCATTTCGGCGTTCGGATCTTTTTCCCGCAGCCGGGAGAGAATGGTGTTGACCACCCGCGCGTGACTCGAGGCGTCGATCCCTTTGGAGATATCGTCCAGCGAGATGTTGAACCAGCGCACCCCGAGACTTTGCATCCAGGCGTAGTGCTGATAGAGCGCGTCCAGATCGGCGGGGGCGTCGGCTTGAATGAAGCGCGAGCTGGCGAGGTTGGGATTCATGCCGAAGCAGAATTCGATTTTGCGCTCCTGGCAGGCGCGCACGACCCGCGCGTAAGCCCGCTGTTTGGCCGCCGGCAATTCCTCCCACCAGCGGTTGGCCTGGCCGTCGGCCCAGTGGGTGTGATGCTCGAGGTCGAACATCGAGAGGTAGCAGTTCATGAGGAAGTTCATCTTGAACTTCGCCAGCCAGGGAATTTCTTCGAGGTATTGCTCGGGCGTCCAGGCCCAACCCTTCGTGCCGCGCCAGCGAAACCCCGGCGGAGCCCCGGCGGGCAGCGGCTCGGGAAAAGGCCGGGGCTCGGCGGGCAGTTGAACGACGAATTGCTGGTGGAGATCCGTCCGCGCGAAGAACTCCCCGGGCGCAATGGCGAGGGAAGCGACCTGGAACCACGGAGGCTGACCAACGGAGCCCTGGGCTTCACGACACTCGATCGTCAGGAGGTTGGTGCCGCGCGCGAGTGTTCCCTCGGGAATCTCGAGCTTTTGCGTCTCGAACCGGTCGGCGCGGAACCGGTTGGGGCCCTCCAAGAGGATTTTATCATTCAACCGCACCCGGATCGCGCAGGGGCTGGGCGCGTCATCATCACGCCCTTTGAGATGAACGAACAGCGGGCCCGGCGGCACAGTTTGCAGGAGGAATTGGGCGCGCATGACCGAGCGGGGTCCGGTGGGGAGCGCGTAGATCGTGTTGGCTTCCTCTCCGGCGAAGGAGGCGCCCACCACATCCCTGGCCCCGCCCTCCAATTCCGTGCCGGTGAAAATCGCCAGCGCCGTTCCGGGCGCTTCGGCGGCGGAGAGGGATGCCGCGCTGAGGGCCAAGGCCAGCCAGAGAGGGAAAGGACAGGTTTTCATAAGCTTTTCATTGAGGCGCCGTTTCGGCGGGCGCGAGCGCGGGTTTGCGGATGGAATTTGACGAGCGCCAGATGCGGCGCAGGAGCCAGGTCCCGGCGCCGGCGCCGCCGGCGATGGTGACGGCACAGCGCGACCAATCGGCCACAAAGATCGCGTTGGTCGCCAACACCAGACACAAGGAGGCGACGATGCCCAGTGCCGAGTCGAGGAGCAGCGAGGCTGGAGTTGGCTCGCCGTTATCCGGCAACTGAACCTGCCGGCGGATCGGCCCCCAAAAGCCCGGTGGCCGACAGCGAGCATAAAAACGCTTGAGCGTTTCCTCGGATTCCGCTGGAGTCAGCAGGGTCACCGCCACCAGCACGATAAAGCTCATGACAAAGAGCAACCCCAGCCCCTGCCACATCGGCTGGCTCTGAAAATCCATTACAAACCAGACCAGAATGGAAAGCGGGAGTCCCAGGATGATGGCGGCGAGTTCTCCCCAGACATTGAACCGCCACCAAAAGAAGCGGAACCAGGCCAGCGGCAGCAGAAACAGCACCATGGCGGAATTGATGAACATGAACCAGCTCACCATGTTATCCACGAACAGGATGGTCACCACCGCGGCAAAAACAAACAGCGCGAGGGAGACCGCCCGGCTTACCCAGATTTTCTCGCCGCCCCGGCTGAGGCGGGCGGGGACGAGGTCGTTGACCACAAAGCTGCTGCCCCAATTGATGAGCGAGCTGAGGGCGCCCATGAAAGCGGCCACTTCCGCGGCCACGAGCAGCCCAATCAAGCCATGCGGCAAACCGGAGGCGCGGATCAGTTCGCCCCAGGCATGGGCTGGATCTTTCAACAGCGTGGTGCCGGCGGGCGCGGGGCCGAGTTTGGCCTGCAGATCGCTGGTCCAAAAGAGCGTCATGGCGATAATGCCAAGGCCAATCAAGGGCAAAGTGCGGAACGAAAGCGCGAGGAAGGCGTTGAAGAGTTGGCCGCCGACCGCGTGCTGCTCGCTGCGCGCGGCCATGAAGCGCTGGGCGGTCATGCCCTCGCCCGCGGTGGGCGATCCGGCGAAAAACCAGCCTTGCAGAAAAAGCACCAGCAACGTCAGCGCTTCGATGCCCGGGGTCGGCGGAGTTTGCGCCAGCCCGCCCGGGCGGATTTCCCGCACCCGGTCGAGGATTTCAAACCAGCCGCCGTGATGCGCCGCCGCCATGCCCAAAAACACCAGGGAGCCGATGATCATGATGCCAAACTGGACGACGTCGGCATACACCACCCCGAGCAGTCCGCCGAACATGGTGTACACCACCGTGATGCCGCCGAAAATGAGCAGCACCTGCGCGGTGGTCAGCGGGCAGAGCGGCGCGATGGTCTTGGCGAAAAACCCGGTGATATAGGCGATGATCAGGACGGCGAACCCGAAGCAGCAGACGAAGGCGTACACCTTCCGGGCAAATGCCGCCGGCGCGCCTCCATAGCGCAGCGAAATCAACTCCGCCGTAGTGACAATCTGCATGCGCCGCCACAGGCGCGCCCAGACGATGGCCACCAATGGCATCCACACGATCCAACTGGCCCACCAGAGCCAGTTGCCGGCGATCCCGAAAGCCAGCACCAGCATGACAAACGCCCCGGTGCCCGAGCTGTAGGTCGCGGTGTTGGAGAGACCAATGGCCCACCAGGGGACATCGCGCCCGCCCGCGAAGTAGCCAGCCGTCCCTTTTTTCGAGGAGCGGCGCGAGAAGGTCATTCCGACCGCGAACACCAGGAGGCAGGAACCCGCGACGACTAGCCAATCAAGCAGTTGCATGAATCAGTCTGGTTTAAGCGCCCGCCCGGGGGCGGGAACGTTGTGATGGGGATACGGACGAGACGCCCGTGGCACGCGCTTTTTTAGCTGGCGGTCTAAGTCTTTGCGGCTCATTTGACAAGACATTTGATAATGACCTCGCGATCCAGTGCGCCGAGATTTACCCGGCCCGGCTCGAACTGGCCCCCGGGTTGGCGGTTCACGGTCACCGCGGGAGCTTTCCCCGAGGCGTCTGGAGCGGTGGCTTCCGCGGCACTGTAACGCCCCGCCTCGCTGGTGGTCGCGGGATCAGGGGGCGCAAACCGGAGCGCGTCCGATTGCCCGTCAACGCTGGCCGTGCTCACGAGGTTGGGCGCCGCGTTCGGGGCGCCCGCCCGGAGGAGCAGTAAGGATAAACCCCGGGCGGACTTCCGATTCGGGTTTCCAGAAACCGCTGAGCATTGGGCGGAGTCCATTATTCGACTCAGGATAGGGTTCCGGCGGCTGGCTTGTCTTGGTGAAATGGGCGGCGTGGATTGGTAAATTGAGCGGTCGCACCACTGAAAAAACCAAAACGAACCGCCCGCTTTACCAAGACACCAATGCCGGGCATGGTTTAGACTGAGCCATCATTTGAGGCCGTACGCATGATGCGCAATAAAGGCACCCAGGCTTTCCGATTCAATGATTGGCGGGCGAGCGGCGTTTCCGCCCGCGGCACGAGCGCGTTTACCTTGATCGAGCTGCTGGTCGTGATCGCGATCATTGCCATCCTGGCGGCCATGCTGTTGCCGGCGCTGACCCGGGCGAAAAAGAAGGCGCAGCAGACCGCCTGCGCCAGCAACCAACGCCAGATTGGCATGGCCTGGCTGATGTACGTGCATGACAGCAACGACACCTTCCCGCTCATCCGGGGCTGGGCGGCGGCCGGCGGCATGGCCGGAACCTTCCCCGGCTCGGGCGCGGTGGCGGACAGTTTTGGCGCTTTTGTCGATTACACCAACCGGCCATTGAATCAATACGCCCCGACCCGCGAAACCTGGCGGTGTCCGGCGGATCGCGGCGACGCCAATTATGGCGCCAGGAATTGTTATCTGGAGTATGGCAACAGCTATGTCACTCAGCACATCGTGGATTCCTGGCGCACCGCGCACGTCACCGCGGACAAGGAACCGGCCCGCAACAGCGGATCCAAACCGCTCAAAGCCGCCGAGCTCGGGAAAGCGCCCACGAAAAAAATCATTCAGGGCGATTGGGAATGGGAAAACAACGCCTACGATGTGAACGACATGAAGTCCTGGTGGCACAATGATCGCGGGCAGCGCAAACACAACATGCTTTTCGGCGATGGCCACGTCGTTTTCTACAAGTTTCCCGAGGCAATCAAGGGTTGGATCTACTCCCCTCCGCCTGATCCGGGTTTCCTGTGGTGGTGAGAGCCGGCGGTTTGCTGTCCCTCCGGGCCTTCATCCGTCGAGGCTTCTCTACGAGGGTTTTCCTGAACCGGGCTGGCCTCACCTCGATTCTCCGGTGGACTTCCGGGCCGCCCCGGCGGCGCTCCGCTCAGCGGGTTATGGACCCGGGGTTTCGGGCGTAATCCGCGCTGGCGGCCAGCGGGAGGCGATGAATCAAGTTCCGGGCGCGTCTGGGATGACGCAAACAACCGTCGATCACGCCGCAGGCGCGGCGTGGGGGTGGCGTCGCTCACCGGCCCAGCCCTCCCTCGCAGGCTAGGATTCGCGCGGGCTCGGGCGAGGGAAGGCGCGCCGGTCGCGAGACCTCCCGGCGATCCGCCCTTGTCTAATTCCCGCCAAGTTTTACCCTGCCCTTCCATGATGCGGACTTCGCCTGCGACGGTTGCCGCCCGGAAACCGGGTCTTTTCGCCACCGACGACGGCGGGAGCCATGGTTTCACCTTCGCGCTGGTCAGTTCCCTGTTTCTGCTGTGGGGCTTTTGCAACGGGATGATCGATGTGATGGACAAGCATTTTCAGGAGGAGCTGCACTTGACATTGTCCCAGTCCGCCTGGGTGCAGTTTGCCCACTGGATGGGCTACTTTCTCATGTCGCTGCCGGCGGGCTGGCTGGCCGTCCGGCTCGGATACAAGGGCGGCATCATCACGGGGTTGCTCCTGGTCGCTCTGGGCGGATTTTGGTTTATCCCCGCGACGCGCATCGCCGCTTTCTGGGCCTTTCTGCTCGGGGTCTGCCTGGTGGCCTCGGGCCTGACTTTTCTGGAGACCGTCGCCAACCCCTACACCACGGTGCTGGGGCCGAAGCGCTACGCCGCCACCCGCATCAATCTGGCGCAATCCTGCAACGGCGCAGGCTGGGTTTTCGGGCCGCTCGCCGGCATGCTGTTCTTCTACGGCAAGGACGCCAGCGGACGCAGCACCGGCAGCCAGACGCTCTGGATTCCCTACGCCGGCGTCGGCGTGGCGGTGCTGGTGCTGGCGGTGATTTTCTTTTTCGCGCGCGTGCCCGACATCCAGGCCCGGGACGAGTACCACGGGGAAGACGAGGAGGCTGACGAGGACGGCGTCGGCCGCGGGCGGACCATGAACCGCGCGGGGGTTTACCTTCTGCTCCTGGCGAACGTGACGGTTCTGCTCGGTGTTTTTGGCATGATTGCCTGGATCATTCTGGCGGCGCTGCAGGCCGGCCCGCGCCTCGCGGGCCTCGCCGCGCGCCTGCCGCATCCGGCCGGCCTGGCGCCGGCGGAGCCGGGGGCGGCGATGGGGATCGTGCTGGGCTGGGCCGGCGGGCTCGCGGTGGCGGCCGCCGCCGCGGCGCTGGTTCCTGTTGTCCGGAGGATTTCGCGGCGGAGCATCTGGTCCCACGAGCACTTTTCCAGCGCGACGTTGGCGCAGTTTTTTTACGTGGCCGCGCAGTCCGGCATTTTCAGCTTTTTCATCAATTACATGGTGGCCGAGCCGCCGGCTCTTCCCGCCGCCTGGGACGCCACTTTTTTGCACCGCTGGCTGGAAACCGGCGCGGACGGCCTGCTGCGCGTCAGCAACGCCGGCGCTTCCGGGCTTGCCTCGGCGGGGTTTGTCTTTTTTTTGACTGGCCGGGTGACCGGCGCGTGGTTGTTGAAACGGTTTTCGGCTCACAAGGTTCTGGGCCTCTACGGCCTGTTGAATGGGATCGCCACTCTGCTGGTGTTTTGCAAGCTGGGCTGGCTCTCGGTGGCCTGCGTTTTCCTGAGCTATTTTTTCATGTCGATCATGTTCCCGACTATTTTCGCCCTGGGCATTCACGGCCTGGGTCCGCGCGCCAAACGCGCCTCCGCCTACATCGTCATGGGTATTGTGGGCGGCGCCCTCCTGCCCAAGCTGATGGGGGCGGTGGCGGACAAGTACAGCATGTCCGCCAGTTTTATTGTGCCCATGATCTGCTTCCTGGTTGTGTCCGCCTACGGTTACGGCTGGCCGCGGCTGAGCCGGGCGCGAACTTTCCATCTCAAATCCCCCTTCCGTCAATGAACCGATTGCTCCGCTCCCTTTTCGCGATCAGTTTCGCCGGGCTTCTGCCCGTGCTGCCGGCGTCCGCCGCGGGTGCGGCGTCGCCGCTGGCGGACGCGCTCCGCCGCCCCAACTTCTTATTCATCCTGGCGGACGATTACGGTATCCGCGACGTCGGGATCGAGGGCAGCTCGTTTTACGAGACGCCCAACCTCGACCGGCTGGCGGGCGGCGGCATGCGTTTCACCCGAGGCTACGCCGCCGGCCAGGTTTGCAGCCCGTCCCGCGCCAGCATCCTGCTGGGCCAGTACCCCGCGCGCCACGGAATTACCGACTACCTTGGCGCCCAAGTCGGGCGGGACTACGCCCGCGAGCGTCACGCCCGCCTGCTGGTGCCCGATTACGTCCGGCAATTGCCGGCGGCGGACACCACCCTGGCCGAGGCGCTCAAGGCTGGCGGCTACGTCACGTTCCTTGCGGGCAAATGGCATCTGGGCGGCAAAGGCTCGTGGCCGGAGGATCACGGCTTCGACATCAACCAGGGCGGTTGGGACGCGGGCAGCCCCAGCGCCGGCTACTATCCGCCCTGGCGCAATCCCAAACTGCCGGACGGACCGCCCGGCGAATCCCTCACGCTCCGGTTGGCGGCGGAAACCATGAAATTCATGGAGACGCGTCAGGACCGCCCCTTTCTGGCTTACCTCTCCTTTTACGCCGTGCATAGTCCGTTGCAAACCAGCCGGGCGCTTTGGCAGAAATACCGCGACAAGGCGGCCCGGCAGCCAGTGCCGGAGGAACGGTTCGCTCTGGACGGACGGCTGCCGGTGCGCGTTGTCCAGGACCACCCGGTATATGCGGGTTTGATCGAGGAGATGGACACCGCGATTGGCCGCGTGCTAAGGCGGCTCGAGGAACTGGGACTGGCCGACCGCACCGTGGTCATTTTCACCAGCGACAACGGCGGTGTGGTGTCGGGTGACGCCTACAGTTCCTCCCAGTTGCCTCTCCGCGGCGGGAAAGGCCGGCAGTGGGAGGGCGGCCTCCGGGTGCCGCTCTACATCCGGGCCCCGGGGGTGACGCGACCGGGCGCCACCTGCGACACGCCGGTGATCAGCATGGACTTTTATCCGACGATCCTCGAGCTGGCGGGTTTGCCCTTGCTTCCGCGGCAACATGTGGACGGAGTGAGTCTCGTGCCGCTGTTGCGAGGCGGGCGGCTGCCTCCCCGCCCGTTGTTCTGGCACTACCCGCATTATGGAAACCAGGGCGGCAACCCCTCCTCTGTGATCCGGAAGGACGGCTGGAAACTGATTCATTACTGGGAGGACGGACGCAACGAGCTCTATGACCTGGGGCGCGATCCCGGCGAACGCAACGACCTGGCTGCTCGCGAGAGCGCGCGAGCCGGTCTCTTGTGGGCTGAGTTGAAGGCCTGGATGAGGCAAACCGACGCCCGTGCGCCCCTGCCCAACCCCGAATATCAGGAATCGTGGGCGGAGGAGGGGCAGGCGCGCGCCTTGACGCTCAAAAAACGACTCGAGAAAACGCACGCCGAATTCCTCCAGCCGGAATGGCAGCCGGATCCGACATGGTGGGGGAGTTTGCCGACTGGGGACTGAAGCGCCGGCGCGCTGGAGGGGAACGCGCTGGTGGTGAGAGAACCTCGCCCGCCCCGGCTCGACGAGGCGCGGATTTTTGCGGAAAAAATTGCTCGCGCGGAGGTTCGCGCGGCCAGCCGTCACTCGATCCAGACGGCGTCGTTCATGTAATCCCGAGCGTAGGCGTAGGGCATGGCGCCGTCGTGGCCGTTGCCGGTGTTCCGGAAATGGAGGAGGCCGCCGCCGGGCTGGGTGGCATCGTCGGCAAACCCCACCAGCAGCACGCTATGACCGTCAAAGACCTCCGCCGCCGGGCAGAGTTGCAGCACGCCGTCCGCCCAGCGCTCTTGTTTGGGCCAACGAAAACCGCCGCACACGGGCCAACCCGCCGCGAGGGTCTGCTTGATAGCCGCCAGAGCTTCCGGAGTCAGTCCGGTTTTGACATCCCAGCGCTTGATCCAGTGCAACTTCAGTCCGAGGTCCAGGCTCGCCCGCGCCTCGTCCAACGCGGCGGGGCCTGGTTCGCGGGCGGGATCGAATGTCACCGCGTAGGTCATTTGCGTTTCCGCGCAGATGCCGCGCGTGGCAAAGCCGATCCACAGCTCGGAAAAAAAGCCGCCGTCGCGGGGCTTGGAACGGGTCTGGTTCGCGGCCCAGTTCAGGAATTCGACACTGAGCCTCGGGGTGCGGCCCTGGCGGCGGGCGGCGGCGAATTCCAGCGCTCCGGCGAGGGTGAACACGGAGCAGGTCGGACGCTTGCCTTGCCGGCGCAAACTCAGGCCAAATTGATCGAAGGCGGTTCTTAAATCGGCGCGCGCGGGAAGCGCCGCGGGCTCCCGTTCCGCGCGGGGCGCCGGTGCGGGATGCGATTGAGCTCGCAAGCCGGCTGCCGGAGTTGTCAACAGGGCCAGAAGGACGAGGCAGGCGCGGCGCATGGCGGGCGATCTCAGATTTGTCGAAAGACAGCGGTGGCGGCGCGAATCGTTTGCTCGATATCGGCTGGCGTGTGCGCGGTCGAGAGGAACCCCGCCTCGAATTGCGAGGGGGCCAGATAAATGCCGGCTGCCAACATGCCGTGGAAATACTTCTTGAAACGCTCGCGGTCGCTTTTCATTGCTTCGCCCAGGTTGTGGATGGGTTCGCTGGTAAAATAGGCGCAAAACATCGAGCCGCAGCGGTTGAATCGCACCGGCACCCCGGCGGCTTGGGCGGCCTCGCGCATCCCGGCCTCGAGTTGAGCGCCGAGATTCTCGAGTGCCTCGTAGGCCCGGGCCGCCGAGAGTTCCTCCAGCGCGGCGATGCCCGCCGCCAGCGCGACCGGGTTGCCGCTCAAGGTTCCCGCCTGGTACACCGGCCCAAGCGGCGCAAGAAAATCCATCACGTCCGCGCGCCCGCCAAACGCCCCGACCGGAAATCCGCCGCCGATGATTTTCCCAAAACAACTCAGATCCGGCGTGATGTGGAAACGTTCCTGGGCGCCGCCGGGCGCGAGGCGGAAGCCGGTCATGACTTCGTCGAAAATCAGGAGCGCGCCCTCGCGGGCGGTGATTTCGCGGAGGAACTCGAGGTAACCGGGGCGGGGCAGGTACAGTCCCGCGTTCCCCGGGACTGGCTCGAGGATGACGCCGGCGATGGCGCCCGGGTTGGCGGTGAAAGCGGCCTGGACGGCGTCAGGATCGTTGAACGGCAGGACAATGGTGTGCTGGGTGAAAGCCGCGGGAACGCCGGCGCTGTCGGGATTGCCAAAGGTGAGCGCGCCCGAGCCGGCCCGCACGAGCAGCGAATCCGAGTGGCCATGGTAACATCCGTCGAACTTGATAATTTTGTCGCGCTTCGTAAAACCGCGGGCCAGGCGAATGGCGGACATGGTGGCCTCGGTGCCCGAATTGCACATGCGGACTTTGGCAACACTGGGAACAAGGGAGTGGATCAACTCGGCCATTCGCACTTCGAAAGGATTGGGAATGCCGAAACTCGTTCCCTGCCCGGCGGCGTGCCGCGCCGCCTGGATGATTCCAGGGTGCGCATGTCCGAGAATGGCCGGGCCCCAGGTGCCGACGTAATCGAGGTACTCGTGGCCATCCACATCCCAAATCCGCGCGCCCTGGGCGCGATCCACAAAAAACGGCTGACCGCCCACCGCGCGAAACGCGCGCACGGGCGAGTTCACCCCGCCGGGAATCCTTTCGAGGGCGGCGGCGAATAATTGCTCGGACTTGGTCCTTGAAACCATAAATGGAAGCTTAACAGGCGGAATTGCAAAATCACGCGGGAAAAGAGCCGGGGCGCGCGACGCTCGCTTCCGCGAGGCCGATCCCGAGGAGGGCGCGGGCGATCCGCCGCTCAATCCAGCCGGGAGCAGGATTCCAGCTCGCGGTAGGGAAAACTCACGCCGTCCACCACGAACTCCAGACTTCGGGTGTTGTCTTCGTGGATGAACAGCAACTCCTCTTTGAGCCGGAGTAGGCCGCGGAGGCGCACCCCGCCGCACAGCCAGACCTCGACCGGATGACCCAGAGGCAGCCCCAGACGCCGCGCCAGTTCCGCAGATGCCATTTGCCGGGCCTCCAACCAGCGCTGGTGCCCCGAGGGAGCGCCATGGTCGTCAAAATGGAATTCGCCCTGCCGCACCAGAGCACCCTGTCTAAACGGCGCTTCCGAAGCGAGCCCAAAGGCCGGGTGTTGGTCGGAAGTTGCAGCCTTCAGGCTGCGTCGGGCGTCCGGGCCGGGCGGGGAACGCAGCCT
>JBDHQH010000116.1:0-11798 GCA_039806935.1 Verrucomicrobiota bacterium | reverse complement strand
GGAATTGGCAGACGCGCTAGATTCAGGTTCTAGTGAGTAACATCGTACAGGTTCAAGTCCTGTCGCGGGCACCACTTTATCCGAGGGAAACGCGCATGACACCGGGGAACCCTGCACCCAATCCTGATCTCGGGGAGTTGATCCGGCCGGCCAGCGCCTTGGCCAGAATTGCCGAGTCTTTGACCGGCGCGACGCCCTCGCTCCGCACCGGCACACGCGCCGCCCGTCGGCGTCCGGGCCGGGCAGGGAACGCAGCCTAAAGGTTGCAGCTACCTCCGGAGTGTCTGACCGGAAATCTCAATGTAGTCGCAGCCTTCAGGCTGCGTTCGGCGTCCGGGCTAGGCAGGGAACGCAGCCTAAAGGCTGCGGCTACATCCCGACTGTCTAGATGGAGGCGCCTGGCCCAAGTGTGAGGTGCGGGGCGTCGGCCGGTTCACGGAGAAGGACGTTTCGGCGAAATGTCCCTGCCATCCTGCTCACCGCCTTTGCGCCTGGATACCGCCTGGCGCAGCAGATACTCGATCTGGCCGTTGACGCTGCGCAGTTCCGCAGCGGCCCAGCGCTCCAGTTCTGACCAGAGCGCCGGATCCATCCGCAGCAGGAACGACTTTCGCTCAGCCATGCGGAACCCGGGTAATGTCCTGGACAAACTCCTCGGCCGGCGCGGGGGAAACCACAATGATGCGCCCGGGAAACCGCAGCACCACGGTCTCGCGCAAATCGGTGACGAAGGCGCGGAAAAACCCCGTCCGGCGGCTCCAGTAAAAGCCCGAGAACGCGAACAACCCGCCGTTGCCCCACACGCGCAGGCAGCGGCTCAGGACTTGCGGCTCAAAGCTGGCAGACTCCAGCCCCGCCAGCGGAAGCGTTGTCGCCCAGAACAAGCGATGCACCAGCAGAAACTCGCCGGGCATGAGGGTGTAGCCCCGGATGGCAAAGGGAGCGGTGAACGCCAACGCCAGCAACGGCAGCAACGCGACCCAGAGCGGCGGCCCGCCGGAATGACGGGCCGCGTCCGTGGCGATGAACGCGCTGATCCCCGCCAGCGTCAGCGTTGCGAGCGCCGAGATGAGAATTAACGGCCAGCCCCAGGGCGCGGGGAAGTATTTCATGAGAATGCCTCCGCCCGCGCTCAGGTGTAGAGCGTGCCGGTATTGATCACCGGATGCGCCTCCGATTCGCCGCAGAGCACCACCATCAAGTTGCTCACCATCGCCGCCCGGCGCTCGTCATCGAGCTGCACCACGCCTTTGTCGCCGAGATCCCGCAGCGCCATATCGACCATGCTCACCGCGCCATGCACGATCTTTTGCCGCGCTGCGATCACCGCCTCGGCCTGCTGCCGGCGCAGCATCGCCTGCGCGATTTCCGGCGCGTAGGCCAGATGCGTCAAGCGCGCCTCCTCGACCACCACGCCCGCCTTTTCCAGGCGGTTTTGCAGTTCGACCAGCAGCGCCTGCGACACCTCGTCCACGCCGCTGCGCAGTGTCACTTCGTTCTCCTCCCCGTGATCGTAGGCGTAGCTGCTGGCCAGGTGGCGGATGGCTGATTCACTCTGGATCCGCACATACGTCTCGTAATCGTCCACGTCGAACATCGCGCGCGCGGTGTCCTCCACCCGCCAGACAATGACGGCGGCGATCTCGATCGGGTTGCCCCGCTTGTCGTTCACTTTGAGCCGGTCACTGTTCAGATTGCGCGCCCGCAGCGAGATTTTATTGCGGCCGCCGCCGCGGCGGTAGGATACCGTCGCCGCCCCGGTCTTTTCTTTCACGCCCGCGGTGAGTTGCATCCCGCGAAGCGAACCGTTCGAGTAAAATGGGTTGCCCCAAAAAAAACCGCTCTCCCGCACCGTCCCTACATACCGGCCAAACAGTACCAGGACGCGCGCTTCGTTGGGTTGCAGCGTGAAAAAGCCGGGCCAGACAAAAAAGGAGATCACCTGCATCGCCGCGCCTCCCGCAAACAGAAGCCAATGGGGATGCCCGAGGCGCGGAACGCCGGCCATGATCGAATACAGGAACAAGCCGAGCCCGCCCAGGAGCAGGATCAGATTGATCGTGAGCCAAAGTGCGCCGGACTGAGCGTCAACCCGTTTTTCCGGCGTCGGATTCGTCTGATTATTCATAGTAAGCCTTTCGACTGTTATTGAAATGATATCATCAAGATATTATATGTCAACAGGGAATTGGGCAATTAAAAGATTTGTTCGGAGGAAGGCAGAGACGCCCGGGTGAGGTGCCCGCACCTCAGAGGGAAGGGCGTTTCGGCGAAACGTCCCTGCCGGGCGTCCGGGCCAGGCGGGATACGCAGCCTGAAGGCTGCGGCTACCTCCGGAGCGTCTGATCGGAAAAATCGGTTGGGGGGGTGAAATTTTGAGGTGCCATAATGGCAAAGTCAGCTTTGGCCGGGCGGCGGCACTCGCACGGCGTCCCAATCCGCGCAATCAGGCGGTGGGTGGGGTCGATCCAGCCAATATAATTTTACCCGGCGCACCACCTCCAGCAATTCGTTGTAGGCGGGCTTCACGACGTACGCATCCGCCCCGAGCGAGTAGGCGGCCTCGACGTCCTGATCCTGATTCGATGAGGAGAACACGATAACCGGCACCCGGCTCGTCTCCGGGTGCTGCCGGATGTGTTTGAGCACCTCGAGGCCGGGGATAAAGGGCAGTTTAAGATCCAGCAGCACCAGAGCCGGTCCCAGGCGATGCTGGTGCTCGCCCCGGGCCTCGATAAAATCCACCGCCTCGCGGCCGTCGCGCGCGATCACCAGCGGATTGGGCACCTTGGCCCATTCCATGGCGTAGCGCATGAAGATTACATCGGCCTCCTCGTCTTCGACCAAGAGTATGGGTTTGTTCATCATGAAGCTGGATTGAGCTCGAGCCAGAAGCGGCTGCCCTGTCCGGGTTGAGATTCCACTCCGGCCCGCCCGCCGAGGCGCTCGGCCCCGCGGCTGACAATCGCCAGGCCAATGCCCGTGCCCGGATACTGCCCGGCCGGATTCACGCGCTCGAACATCCGGAAAATTCTCGTCAAATTGGCCGGGGCGATGCCGATGCCCTGGTCCCGCACGTAAATCCGCACTTTATCGTGGATCGGTTCCGCCCCGACCTCGATCTTCGGGGTTTGCCCTGGGGCGACAAACTTGGCCGCGTTCAGCAGCAGATTGCTCAAGCACTGGCCCAGGCGCGCCTCGTGCGCCCATACCTTCGGCATCGGGCCGCGGACCTCCACCTCGGCCAGGGGCGGCTGCAAATCCGGCAGTTGGGAGATCAGCTCGCGCACCAGCCGCTCCGGGTCGATTGGCTCGAGGCGCACTTCCTCACGGGAAATCCGGCTATACGTGAGCACGTCTTGAATCAACTGATCGGCCCGCCGGGCGCCGGCCGCGATCCGTTCTAAAAAACCCAGGATCTCAGACGGCACCCGCCCCGGACAGGATTGAGCCGCCAATGTGGCGAAGCCGAGCATGGCCCGAATCGGCGCCCGTAAATCATGCGAAATGCTGTAGGAAAAGGTCTCGAGCTCCGCCACCGACCTCCCCAGCTCCGCCGTGCGCTCGGCCACCCGGCGCTCCAGTTCCTTCCTCATTTCGCGCAGCTCGGCCTCCCGGTGGTGGCGCTCGGTGATTTCAATGGCAATCCCGCAAAGCATTAACCGTCCCTCGCGCTCGAAGGGGGTGATCTTATTGCACAGCCATAGAACTCGGCGTCCGGCCGTAACCACTCGGTATTCGAGAGTAATGGGCTTTCGTTGCTCAACCGCCTCGGTGATGCGGCGGAGGGTGGCGTCCCGATCCTCAGCGTAAATGTGGTTGGTCCAGAATTCGGGGTTTTTCCACGCTTCGACCGAATACCCCAGCAACCGCTCCGTGTGCCGGCTGACGAAGGTGACCTGGCGATTCTGAACATCCACTTCCCAAACCATGCCTTGGATACGGTTGATCCGATCTTCGTGAAGAGGCTGGGCCGATGCCAGGGCAAGCGCGCGTTCGCGTTGATGAGTAAGGTCCGCGACGGACGAAAACACCCGGCGTTCATCACCGGGACGATCCGGCGCGCTCCGGCTGATGATTTCGACCGGAATCTCGCGCCCCTCCCGGGGCCGGAGCGTCAACTCGAGCCGCTCGACCGCCAGGCTCTCAAGGGACTTCCGGAAATGGTTTAGCCACAGCCCGAGACTTTCTTTGGCGATCAGTTGAGGAAAGGCAAACCCCGGCGACGCCGCCTCGAGCCCGAATAACTTCCTTGCCGCCGGATTGAGCGCCAGCAACTCCCCCGCGGCGTCGTGAACCATCAACGCCGCCGGGCTTTGGTCAAACAGGCCGGCGGAAGATGTGACCGCGTCGCGGCCGACCCGCAATTCCAAGGTCAGATGGCGGGTTTCCCGCTTCAGGAGGGTGTTAGCCACCTCGAGCTCGCGCGCTTTCTCTCCCAGTTCCGCCACCCGACCCGCGCCCTTGCGTGGAGTGGCCGGCCCGGATTGGGCCGCCCGGTCAATCCCTTTGGTTCTCTTGTTACGGCCCCGGTTTGACATGAGTCCTCTTACGCCGCCGCCCGAACACAATGGTCGCTAAATGACTGGGCCAGGCTTGCTCACAAAGGTCACTATCCTCGACGGAAACGAAAAGAAAAGTGAAAAATAAAAATAAATCTTCCGACACCCCATTGACAGACCCGGCGGGAGCCGCTTTGGAAAACACCCGCGAAAACGGGGCGGGCAGGGACGCCTGGCCCAAGCGTCCAGGCGGGTCCTCCGCAACATCGAAAAGGCCGTTTCGGCGAAGTATCTGCCTGAAAAAAGACTTGTCGAAGCCGCGGAGGTCGGGCAAGGTAGCCGATGGTCAGCCGTGTGGGATCCATCGTCTGGTTGCCCATATTATTTTAACTCGATTTACGCATGAATCGCTCTCTCGTGTTCCGTTGCCTCGATTTCTCTTCCTTTGGCCTCGCGTTTGGCGCCGCCGTTTTTCTGTGTTTTGGTTCGCCGTCCGCGCGGGCGGCCGGCACGGTGGTCGCCTGGGGGGCGAATGACGCCGGACAATGCCGGACGCCGGCAGGCCTGACCGGCGTGTCGGCGGTGGCGGCGGGCGAATCGCACAGCCTGGCGCTGCGGGCGGATGGCACGGTGGCCGCCTGGGGCTTCAATCTTTCGCAGCAAACCAATGTGCCGCCCGGGTTGACGGGCGTGGTGGCCATCGCCGCCGGCGCGAACTTCAGCCTGGCGCTGCGCGGCAACGGCGCCGCCGTCATCTGGGGCGCCCCTTACGTCCCGCCTCCCTCGGCCACGAACCTGACGGCCATCGCGGCGGGATGGTCGCACTGCCTCGGCTTGCGCGCCGACGGGACAGTGATTTCCTGGGGAACGGAAACGAATGTGCCGGCGGATTTGACCAATGTCATCCGGATCGCGGCGGGCAACGGCCAGAGCCTGGCGCTGCTCCTTGATGGTTCCGTGCGGGCGTGGGGAGATGACGCTTACGGCAAGACGGAGGTTCCGCCCGACGCGACCAACATCATGGCCATCGCCGCCGGGGGCGATCATTGCCTGGCGTTGAGAAAATCCGGGAGCGTCCTGGCCTGGGGCCGGGGCGACTTTGGCCAGACAACCGTGCCGGCCAACGCGACCAACATCGTCGCCATTTCCGCCGGCGCGCTGCATAGCGTGGCCTTGCGCGCCAACGGCACCCTGGCGGCCTGGGGCGACAACACGTTCGGACAAACCACGGTGAACGGTTCCCAATTGGGCTTTGTGAACGTCGCCTGCGGCGGCTTTCACAGCCTGGCCCTGCAGGGAGACGGCTCGCCGGTCATTCTCGTGCCGCCTTTTAATCAATCGGTTTATATCGCCAAGACCGCCGCCTTTCAGGTGGTTGCCGCGGGCAACGCGCCGCTGACCTACAGTTGGCGGCATTTTGGCACCAACCTGCCGGGAGCGACCAACGCCACCTTGATTCTGGACAACGCTCAGTTCGCGGATGGCGGGCCCTACACCGTGAGCGTCGCCAACCCGGCCGGCCAGGCCCAAAGCGCGCCCGCCTGGCTTACGATCATCACCGCCCCGCCCGTGCTGGCGCCGCCGCCCTCCGATGTCACCACCAACTGCGGCGAGACCGCCGTGTTTGCCGTCGGCGCGCAAGGCTCCGGCCCCTTCGCCTATGAGTGGCGCTTCCAGGATCGGGTCGTCGGCACAAACGCCACCTTGACGCTGACCAATCTCACCGCCGCCGCCGAGGGCCAATACCTCGCCACCGTCAGCAGCCCTTACGGTTCGGCCAGCGCCCCGGCGCGGTTGACTGTGCTGCGCGAGCCGCCGCTGATCACCAGCGCGCCCACCGCCACCGGCGTTCAAGGCCAGAATTTTACCTACCGGGTGACCGCGCTGCACTCGCCGGCGGCCTTTGCGGCCCTGTTTCTGCCCGACGGCCTGGTCATCAACACCAACACCGGCGTGATTTCGGGGCGTCCCCAGGCCGCGGGAGTGTTCGGCCCGCTGATCACGGCGTATAACGGGTGCAATTCCGACAGCCGCGCGCTGGTCATCACCATCAGCGCCGCCGCGCCGGTCATCACCAGCGCCCTGACGGCCGTGGCGACCGAGGGAACCCCCTTCACCTACACCATCACCGCGTCGCGCAGCCCCACCAGTTTTGGCGCCCAGAGCCTGCCGGCGGGCCTGTCGCTGGATCCGGCGAGCGGGGTGATTTCGGGCATCCCCTCATTCCCGGGCGAGGCCGCCGCAACCATCAGCGCCAGCAACGCCTTCGGCATCGGCTCGGCCACGCTGCGCTTCACCATCGGCAACGCCGCCCTGACCGGCTTGTCCATCGACAATGTCACTTACAACTATTCCTCGCCCTATCTGCTCGATTTCCAATTCTCGTTGCGCGGGGCCGATGATCCCGCCCAGGGCAATCCGGTGTATGTCGATCCGCGGCTGCTCGCCGCCACCTGCCTCGAGGGCGACAAGACCATCAGCCCCAGCGAGACCGCGGTGCTGATCTCGCGCGGCAGCGAGAAAATCATCAAGGCCGCTCTGGTGCTCGATTTCAGCGACAGCATCGCCTCCTTCTTGCTCGGGGACAGCAATGGGGACGGCATCTCGGACGCGGTGGACAGCATGGTCCGCGGGGCGCAAATGTTCGCGCGCCAGCAGGCCGCCGACACCCAGATCGCGGTGTACGAATTCCACCGCGAGGACCTGCCGCCCCAAAAAGTGCTCGGGCTGACCTCGGACAAAGAGCTGGTGAGCCAGGCCATCGCCGGCATTTGGACCAACTACGTCGATTGGTGGCCCGCCGGGTCGCGCTGCTGGGATGCCCTGGACGCCGCCATCAAGGATCTCGGCGAAACCAACCGCGACGAGCAGCATTACGTCATTTTCATCTCCGACGGCCGCGATGAATCCAGCACCGCAACGGTCAAGAGCATCATCACGGCCGCCACCAACGCCAACGTAAAGGTGTTTGGCATCGGCTTCGGGGACGAGCTCGATGACGCCCCGCTGAAACAGATCACCACCGCCACCCAGGGCCGGCTGTACACCGCCGCGACGGCGGACGAACTCGGCGCGCAGTTCGCGGAAATCACCAAGGACGCCCGCGGCCAATACGTTTTGCGCTGGGCCACCCTCAAGCGCGACAAGAAGGCGTTCATGCCCTCGTTCAAGATTTCCTACCAGGGCTACACCGCCGTTTCGCCGCCGAACCCCGTTTGGGAGGACACCAACAATCCGATCATTGACGAGGAGGCCACGCCGCCAACGACCAACTATCCCCTGGTCACCAATTTTATCATCGGCTACTTCAATCCCGCCGATTACACCGGGGCGGTCACCGCCGGGGCGCTGCGCTTTGTGGCGGACGCCGAGGTGCTGCCCACCGGGGTCACTCTGCGCTCGACCTACACCCCGCGCTACGTGCGGCAGTTCCAGATGCATTACCGCGCGAACTGGCCCTGCGCCCCCGTCCTGCAAGCCACCAACCCGGGGGAAATGCTCCATAACTGGACCCTCCAGGAGACCAATGACGGCGCTGGCGGCCACTGGCTGCTCCTCAGCAGCCCCCACCCGGAGAGCTTCACCAACGCCCTCCCCTTCGGCGCTTTTGGCAATCTGCTCACCTTTGTCTTCCGGGATGTGATCAACCCGAGCAACGCCTTCAGCTTCTTCGAGCTCGACAACTCGATCTACACCAATACCGGACGGCAGACGTTCACCCTCGAGAACACCAATGATTTCGTTCATGCGTTCCCGTTGCTGCCGCACGGCACCCCCGTGCCGTGGCTCGAGGCCTACGGCCTCACCGGCGATTTCGCTGCCCTCGAGCTCGAGGATTCCGACGGCGACGGCGCGCCCAACTGGCAGGAATATCGCGCGGGCACCAACCCCACCAATGCCGCCTCGAAATTCGAGCTGACCGCGATCTTCCTGCCGCCGGATGGCCGGACGCAACTCACCTTCAGCACCGCGGCCCATCGCTCCTACCGGATCGAGTCCTCGACCAATCTGATCGATTGGCAAACGGTGCTCGAGGGTCTGCGGGGCCCCGCCGCCGGGGACGGGGAGCTCACCGTGCAGGATCCCCTGCCGCCGTCGGCCGCCACCTTCTACCGCGCCCTGGTCGATTGAGCCGGGCGGCGGTATTTTTAGACCGGGACGGCACGCTGATCGAGGAGCGGCATTACCTGCGCTCCCCCGAGCAGGTGGCGGTGTTTCCCGGCGTCGGCGAGGCGCTCCAGCGGTTGCGGGAGGGCGGCTTTCGGCTGTTCCTGGTCACCAACCAATCCGGAGTGGGGCGCGGCTACTTCACCCTCGAGGATGTGGCGCAGGTCCATGCGCATCTGCTCGGCCTGCTGCCCGGCGGCGCGGCCTGGGAAAAAACCTACGTGGCCCCCGAGCGGCCGGACCTGCCGAGCCGCGGACGCAAACCCTCGCCGCAATTCCTGCTGGACGCCCGCGCTGAGTTTGGCCTCGACCTGGCGCGCAGCTACATGATCGGCGACAAACTGATCGATCTCGAATGCGGCTGGAACGCCGGTGTCCGCCGCTCGCTCCTCGTGCGCACCGGCTACGGCGCCGAGACCGAGGCGCGGCAAAAAGGCCAACTGCGCTCCGCTGTCGTGGTGGACGACCTGCGCGCGGCGGCGGCCTGGATCCTCGAGGACGCCGTTTCGTTTTGATCGCAGGCCGTCTGGCGGCGGCTCACAGCCAACGCCGGATTTTTTCCTGCCAGCGGTTGTAGATGAAGCCCAGAACGAGCAGCACCAGGCCGAGGGCGAGGAAGCTCAAGATGCGGTACCCGGTTTCGAGCTTCCAGACATCGAGGAACCCCACCCGGCCCAGCGCCAGGGCGAGCACCCCGAGCCCCAGCCAGCGGTAAGTCCGCTCGCGCAGACCGACCCCGGCGACAAAAAAAGCCAGCGCCAGAGCCGCCCAGCTCGCGGTCAGATAAAAGCCCGTCCCGGCCGCCATGACCCAGCGCGACACAAACAACCACAGACTCAGGCCTCCGGCGCTGATCGCGCTGGCGTGAGCCCGCTCGGGAACCGCGTAGCGCCCCGGAGACCTGCGCGCTGCCTGTTGCTGGGCCAGGAAAAGGACGATCACCGCCAGGTTCGGCCAGTACACCTTGGGCTCCGGCCACGAAGGAACCCAGAAGAGCGTCAGAGCCGCGGCACTGTAGGCGGCGCTGGCGGCCAGCCAGGGAAGCGAGCGATGCCATCCCGCCCCGACAAAGAATCCCGCGCCCAGAAACCCGAGCAGCCAGAGGCGCTCGCGCTCCGGCGCGCGGGCGCACACCCACCCAATGGACAGCGCCAGAGCCGTCCAACGATGCGCCCGCGCCCACCCGGGCTCGAGGGCGCCGCGCCGCCCCCAACCGGGCGCCACAAGGCTCAGCAGCATGACCACCGGAGCGGCCCAGAGCGGACTGGCGGCGCGCGCCGCGGGCAGTGTCAGATTCCAAAGCGCTCCGCCTTGGCCCAGCCAAAGCAAGCCCTGGCCCAGCAGGGGAATCTCCCGGGCGCGCAGCGCCCTGCCCAGCCAAACCACGGCCGCTCCAGCGCCGGCGAGGGCGGCGGGCAGGATCGTCTGCGGGCAGTAATTCCAAAGCGTGATCAGCCAGGCCGCCAGAGCCAAAAGAGTGAAAGCGGCCGGCGGCGGGCGAAATTTCGACTGCTGGCCGCGCTCGTAAAAATGCGCCAGCGCGGCGCCGCCCAGCAGCAAACCGCCCAGGGCCAGACCCGCGTAAAGTCCGCGCGGATCCGCCGGGCGCAAACCGTCCACCCCCCAGAGCAGGCTCAACCCCGCGGCCGTGTAAGCGCCGCCCCGAAGGATCGGATTGCGCCGCCGCTGGCCGATCACGAGCAGCGCCAGGCTCTCCGCCGCCAGCAGCAAGGCCAGTTGAAACCCGGCAAATTTGAGCATGAGGCCGAGCGTGACCGCCACCAGCCCCTGCGTCAGATAGGCGCCGGCCGCCGTCCGATCCGGAGCCAAGGCCCGCGCCGCCGCCGGCGCCAAAGCCAGCAGCGCGCCGCCAAAGAGGAGCGAAAACCGCCAGAACCCGCCCTGGCCGGCCGGGGCCAGAACCAGCAGGAATAGACCATAAAACGCGCCGTTGTTGAGCGTGAGAAAGGCGGCGCGGCCGGCCCCGGTGAACGCTTGGTTGCGGCACAGAAAAACGCCTGCTGTAAACACCACCCAATAGGCGATCAGGAAGGAGGCGCCGAACCAAAGCTCCCGCTCCGGGAAGGTCCAGCGCCACCCGCCCCCGGCGTGAAAGCGCCAAAAAGCATAGGCAAAATACGTGGCCGCCACGCTGGCCAAAGAGAGCGAGGCCCAGCGCTGGCGCACGAGAAAAAACACCGCCGCCAGCGCCAGCACAAGGTTCGACACCAGCGTGAAGGCTCCCGCCGGGGTCATCACCGAGGTGTAATACGCCAGGCCCACGCTGAGGAAGGCCAGCCGTTCGGATTTTTTGCGATCGGCCAAAAAGGCCATGAAGCCCGCCCAGGCCAGGAGCAGGGCCCCGTCCAGCGCGGCCGAGGGAATGATCCGCAAAGGCTCGAGATGATGCGCGGCAAAGGTGGTGAAATACACCTCCGCCAGCCCGGCGGCAAACAGCACCTGGCCGTAATTCTGGAGCGCCGCGGGTCCGCTCCGGCGTTGCAGCCAGGCGCCCGCCCCCAGCAACAGCGCCCCCGCGGCGTACAGCCAGCCCACCTTGCCCGCCGGCCCGAGATTCGCGATAAAATTCTGATACGCGTAATTGGCGAAAAAGACTGCCGCAGTGAGCAGCATGACCACCCCGATTCGCACCAGCCAGTAAGTGCCCAGCCGCAACTCCAGCGAGCCGGACGCGGCTGGAGCCGCCGGCGGCAGAACCGGCGGCGGAGCGGAACGAGGCTCCGTCGAGGTGATGACCGGCGGGACGGCGGAGGGCGCCGGGGTGTGCAGCCGGATGGAGGGCCGCGCCGGCGTCCCCGCTTCGAGGCCGGGACGTTGCTCCGAAACGTCCCGCTGGGGGACTGCGGCGGGAACGGGCGGAACGGCGGCTGACGTGGCGGCCAGGCCGGCTTGCAGCGCGCCGAGTTCCCGGCCCAGCAGTCGCAGCTCGCGTTCGAGTTGTTCCTGGCGCTCGCGAATCCGCGCCAGCTCCGTTCGTTGCTCGTCGTTCATGCGTATTTCTGGAGCGCCATGCTCCGTCGCGCTCCAGAGGTTTTGCCAGCGCAAATCCTGATCCCAGCAATTCTCATTCCTAAACCACCTCCGCCCGGGCAGGCAAGGACGCCTGGC
>JBDHQH010000011.1:0-54813 GCA_039806935.1 Verrucomicrobiota bacterium | reverse complement strand
GATCGCGCCCCCGCCGCCAACATTGACTGGCGCCGGCGGCGACTCAACAAAAAAAAGACCCGGCGCAGGCAGATCCCGATAACTCCACGCCGTCCTCCGCCGCCAGCACCAGGATTTTCGCGGCTCGCGTTGAACAATTCGGCCGCCAATTGGTCAAAACCGGGTGCGATCGCCCGGCGGAAGAGGCTCCAGGAAAGAGATTTCCCGCGTCGCTTGAACTGGCCATCCGCCCAAGGCCGCCGATTCCGCGGACTGGCAAAAAAATCGGCTGGCTTGGGCCGCCGGGCTGCCGTAGGCTGCCGGTTTCGCAAACTTGGATATGACCAAAGCTAAAGCTCCAGACCGGGAAAGATCGTCTCCGGCCATGACCTTGTCCGCCCCCGGGGCGGTGCCGCCGATGTTTCGCCGCGTCGATTGGCTGACGCTGGCCGCGACCTTTGTCCTGATGTGGGTGGGCTATTACCTGACCCTCTCCCCGGAACTCACCCTGCAAGATTCCGGAGAACTGGCGGTCGGCTCGTTCTATGCCGGCGTGCCGCATCCGCCCGGATACCCGGTCTGGACGATTTACACCTGGCTTTGGACGGTGCTGCTGCCATTCGGCAACATCGCCTGGCGGGTCGCCCTCGGGGAAGCCACCGCCGGCGCGCTGGCTTGCGGCCTGCTCGGGATGCTGGTATCCCGCGGCAGCAGTCTCTTGATGGAGGGGGTGCGGGAGTTAAAGGACATGACCGGCAAGTGGGAAAACGCCATCTGTCTTGCCTGCGGTGTGGCTTCGGGCCTGTTCCTCGGCTTTAACGGGTTTACCTGGAGCCAGGCGGTCATCGTCGAGGTGTACCTGTTCAGCGTGCTTTCCTTCATGGTGGTGCTGCTCTGCCTGCTGCGCTGGATCTATGCGCCCCACCAGATGCGCTATGCCTATTGGGCGCTGTTCATGTTCGGCGTGTGCTTCACCAATCACCAAAGCCTGATTGTGGCCGCCATCGGCATCGAAATCACGCTGGCCGCCGGTGATTACAAGCTGGGCCGGGACATCTTTTTCGGCAACTTCGTCATCTATCTGCTCTACTGGCTGGTCTTCGCCGCCACCGGGCAGCACATCTTCGCCAACCTCGGCGCCAAGCCTGGATTGCTGCTCATTTTCAACGCGGTCGGCCTCGGCTCGGCCATCGCCAGCGGCTGGTTCGCCAGCCGGACCAAGGGCTTCCTCAGCGAATGGAAGCACGTCATCATCCTCGGCTTGCTCTGGGTCGCCGGCGCGGCTTTCTATTTTTACATGCCGCTGGCGGGGATGACGAACCCCCCGATGCAGTGGGGCTACCCGCGCACGCTCGAGGGCTTTCTCCACGCGCTCACCCGCGGACAATACGAACAGCCCAACCCCACCAACCTGGTCGCCGAACCCGGCCGGTTCCTGAACCAGTTGGGCATGCTCTTCGCCAATGTCGGCGACGAGTTCACGCTGGTGCTGGCCTTCCTGGCACTCGTGCCCTTTCTCTACTTTCGCCGGTTGCAGCGGCGCGAGCGCGCCTGGATCATCGGGCTGACCTCCATCTATCTCTGCCTGGGAGTGCTGCTGATGATCCTGCTCAACCCGACCCCGGATCGCGCCTCCGCGGATCTGGTGAAGGTGTTTTTCACGGCTTCGCACGTCATTGTGGCCGCCATGGTCGGCTACGGCCTGGCGCTCACCGCCGCGTTCATGGCCACGCACTACGGGGAGTTCCGGCGCTGGGGCCTGTTGGGCGCCGGGGTGGCCGTCCTGCTGGCGGTGTACGAGTTGTATCGCGACGTCGCCAAGGTGTATTTTGGCGAGGACGCCTCGCCCTCGTGGCCGGAAATCATGAAGCAGATTTCCACGGCGTTCACGCCACACCACTATGGCCTGCCGGTGTTCGCCGGCCTGCTGCTGCTGGCGATGACCGCCGCCTTCCTGGCGGCCCTGCTCCTCTACCGGAAGCGCGCCCCGCTGGCCGTCATGCTGGGGCTCGTCGCCATCGCGCCTCTCAATTTGATCCTCAATAACTGGGCCGACAACGAGCAACGCGGCCATTACTTCGGGTATTGGTTCGGGCACGACATGTTCACCCCGCCGTTCAACGGAGCCGACGGCAAGCCGCTGTATCCGGAGATGACCCGCGACGCCGTGCTCTACGGCGGGACCGATCCGGGCCGCTTCTGCCCCACCTACATGATTTTCTGCGAGAGCTTCACGCCCTCGAAGGACCAGCCGGTGCTCGACCAGAAATTTGATCGGCGCGATGTCTATATCATCACCCAGAACGCGCTGGCCGACGGCACGTATCTCAACTACATCCGCGCCCATTACAATCGCAGCCAGCAACTCGATCCGCCTTTCTTCCAGGAACTGGCGCGTTCCCGCCGCGAGCGCGAGAACAACTACGAAACGAATCTGCTCGCCAGGCTGATTTCTCCTCTCGACACCCTGTTTGAGGGCCTCGGCGCCCGGATCGAAAAACGCCGGCGCACCTATACGTCATGGTTCACCGTCAGGGATTTCACCAACGTGCCGGCCTTTCTCAACCGCCTCCAGCCGGGACCCGCGCAGGATCCGGTCTCCAGATTCATTTACGATAATTTGAGCGCCGCCACCAAACAGGCGCTGGGCAGTCCCGCGAAGGACTCCGCCGTCCGCGGCCTGGTTAAAGACTTGAACCTGTTGCTGGACCGGGACCTGCAATTGCAAGCTCAAATCGCATCCCGGCAAGCCGAGAAAAACGCGGTGGACATGAAAATCCTTGACGGCGCCGAATCCGAGCAGGTGCGCCAGAAGCAGGAACGGCTTGCCGGGGAAATCAAGCGACTCTCCGAGACCCCCGTGTTGTGGAATCCCGAGCGGTTCCGCCAGGTGAAAATCTCCGATTACCTCGCCGATTTCATCAAGGAAGATCCCCGAGGGTTCAGTCGCGTTCGGCTGAACCGGCTCCTTTTGGAGGCCGCCTACCCCGAGGAAATCGCCGCCAGCCTGGGCGGAGTTTATCCGGATCGCGAGATCTACATCGCCACCCCGGAGGACTCCCAACGTTGCTTCGCCGAATACCTGAACGACGCGCAAAAGCGCCTCCAGCACGACCTCCAGTTTCCCCATGAGCCAAAGCAAATCCGTGGCGGTGAAGAGGTCAAACTCGGCCAGGATGGCCGCGTGTCCGTGGCGGGACAGGTCGCCGTAATGTCCATCAACGGGCTGCTCACCAAGGTGATGTTCGATCATAACCCGAAGAATGAGTTCTTCGTCGAGGAAAGCTTCCCGCTCGACTGGATGTATCCCCACCTCTCGCCGTTCGGGATCATCATGAAAATCAACCGCGAGCAACTGCCCTCGCTCAGCGAGGAGGCGCTCAACACGGACCACCAATTCTGGAGGCAGTACTCGAAACGGCTCACCGGGGATATTGTCGATTACGACACGCCGATCAAGCAGGTGGCCGAGTGGGTCGAGAAAACCTACGTGAAGCACGATCTAACCGGCTTCACCGGCGATCCCAAGTTCGTGCGGGACAACGACGCGCAAAAAGCCTTTTCCAAACTGCGCAGTTCGATCGCCGGGGTTTATGCCTGGCGGCTCAGCCCGCAGGCGCCGGCGCAGTTCCGGCCCAAGTCCGCGGAGGAGTATCAGCGCCTGCTCAAGGAAACCGAGTTCGCGTTCCGCCAAGCCTTCGCTTTCTGTCCGTACAGCCCCGAGGCGATCTTCCGCTACATCAATCTGCTCCTGCCGCTGAACCGCGTCGAAGAGGCCCTGATCCTCGCGGAGACCTGTCTGAAGCTGGATCCCTACAATGCCCAGGTCCGCGGTTTGGTCGAGACCCTCCGCGGCGCCCGGGGAGCGGCGCCCACGGCCAGCACCCAGGCCCTCGAGCGGCAGCACCAGGCCGAACCGGGCAACGTCGGCGTGGCTCTCGAACTGGCCCGAATCTATTTCCAATTGCAGCAGACTGGCCGCGGTCTCCAACTGCTGGATCAAACCCTCGCCGGGCCGATCCACAGCTCCACCGATGTGCTCATGATCGCCCAGGCTTTCATGCAACTCGGGGACCGCCCGCGGCTCGAGAAAGCTCTGGAAAAACTGGTTCAGGTAACCCCGGAAAGCCCCGAGGCCTGGTACGACCTCGCCGCCTTTCGCGCCGAGTTGGGAAAAACCAACGAAGTGGCCCCCGCGCTGAGCAACGCCATCCAGTTGAGCGCCAAACGCCTGGGGCAAAAGACGCCCGGCGCCCGCGATTTATTGCGGGAAGCGCGGAATGACCCGCGCTTCCAGTCCCTCCACTCCAACCCCGAGTTCAAGAAACTGGTCCCCGGCGCCTGAAACGCTCGCGCTCAGAAATTCTCCATCACCATGTCCGCGATAAAATCGATCCAATCCACGGAGATAGGTTCCGTCAGTTCGTAGGAGCGGCGGAAGTCAGCCTCGAAGAGATCGTGTTTGAGCCGGGCCGCGAAGCCCGGATCCGAGGAGGCGACGTTCTGCTCCTGGCACAGCCGCATGCTCAGGTGGTTCAGATTCGCCGAACCCACCAGCGCCCAGCCATCCACCAACAACGCCTTCACATGCGTCATCCCCGGAAAAAAATAAACCCGGATGCCGTGCGCATGAAAATAGTTGGCCATCACCAGATTGCTCCGCGCGCCAGCCGGCAGATCGTTTACGCGCGGCAATACCACTCGGACATCCACCCCGCGCCGGCGGGCCCGCACCAGAGCCGCCGCCACCCGCTTGTCATAAAGATAGGGGTTCTCCACATAAATGTGGCCGCGCGCCCGGCGGAGCGCCGCCAGCACCGCCGAACCCATCGGCTTCCACAACGTCCGGGTCGGCAACAGCCGGACCTGGACAAAATCCTCCTCGACCCCCTCCCACGGCAACGCGGGCGACGGCGTCCTGAGGACGTTCCAAAGGTATCCCAGATCGCCCAATGGCCCCGCGTGCGCCCAATCTCGCGCAAACTGAGCCTCCAGAGCTTCCACCACTGGCCCTTGCAGCTCGACCATCAAGTCGTGCCATTCGTAGCGGTATTCCCGCCCGATGTTCATCCCCCCAAGCCATGCGTATCTCCCGTCCACGAGATAAACCTTGGCGTGATCCGCGCTCAACCATGGGTTAAGAAAGGATCGCGTTCGCACCTCCGCCGATTGCTTGAGATACGCGTTAATCGAGGCGGGCGCCAAGAAATTCTCCGGCAGCGGGGTGCCGGGCGGGGAAGCGCCGGAGGCCAGCGTGCCGATCCGGTCGGAGAGCACTTTGACCTCGATTTCCGCGGAGCGCGCCCGAAGTTGATCAGCCACCTTCAGCGCCACATCGTCCCGGTCGAAAATGTAAACGTTAAGATGCGCGTGGTTGGTGGCCCCGGCCAGAATTCGCTCAAAACGCGGATAAAATTGTTCCCCATCGATCAACAACCTCAGCGCACCCGCCTCCGGCCGGGTTCCGGTGTAGGTATTTAGCCAATGCTCCCACTCCCCCGGATCCATTCGGGCTTCCTGCCGGGGCAACTCCCGCTCGCGGCTGGCGCGCGGCAGCGGCATCCGTAGAAACCGCAGCGTCGTTTGCAGCCCAAGATCCGCCAAACGCAGCGCGCTCGAAACCGGATTCTTCAGCAGCGCCAGACCGTGCCCCTCGACCAGCACAGCCTCCAAACCCTCCACCGCCCCGCCCAGGGTCAGGCCGCGATCGGTGGCATCGTACAGCGCGGCTGGGGAAAGCAGCACGCAGCGGTGCTGTTGCCGATCCAGCAGCAGTGGTTGGACGACGCGCCGGGATCGGGAGGGCATGATGAGAAACAGCGAGTCGCGCGGGTGCGCCGACCGCAAGTACGCTTCCAGCGCTGAGGAGAGGATTTGCAGGGTTTCCTCGATCGTATGCCGGCGATCGATCACCACTTCCGGTTGCGGCTCCGAGGCGGAGATATAATGCGCCTGTCCCTGGGCATCGCGATAAAACAGGCCGTCGGCGAAGAAAGCCTGGTAATACGCCCCGTGCAGCGGCCTGGCCGGCGCCAACTGTTGAAAGAGATTCGTGGAAATCCCCCGCCATTCCGCGCCCGCGATCACTTTGGCCTCGCGCCAATTCCCGCCCGGGCGGGGAAACTCTGCCAGCCGGCGCTCCCATCGCGCCAGCGCCGACGCCACCCGGTAGCGGTCGGTCGGCACCCGCGCCTGCTTCCAATCCGCCCGGAACACCTCCCACCCCGCCACTCCCGGAAAATACAGCCGCAGGTTGTCGCCCTTCACATACACCCGGGGCGGCGCGGAGGTGGCGGAGGTGAGCGCGCGCCATTCGTCCAGCGAAGCCTGCTTCGGCACGGCTGCCGCGCTGGCGGACAGCCCCGACGCCAATCCGGCCCACACCGCCGCGCAAAGGGCCAGGAATCTCAGATCTCCCTCCGGGCAGCACCATCCGGCCGGCCTTTCCCCAGCCGCTCCAGAAGCTTGGCGTGGATGTTGCCGAATCCGCCGTTGCTGAAGACACAGATGACATCCCCCCCCTCGGCCTGGCCGGCCAGATGTTCGACAATGCGATCGACGTCCGGGAGATAGGCGGCCAGTTTGCCAGCCTGCCGCAAGTCAAGCATGAGGCGTTCGGGGTCCAGCCGCTCCCCAGGCGCCAGCAGCTCGAGCCGAGCCACCTGCGCCACAATCACGCCGTTCGCCTCGGCGAAGGCCTGGGCCAGCTCGGTTTGGAAGACGTTCCGGCGGGTGGTGTTGGTCCGAGGCTCGAACACCGCCCAAAGACGCTGCCGCGGGTGCTTGATGCGCAACGCGCGCAGGGTCTCGCGGATGGCGGTGGGATGATGCCCGAAGTCATCCACCACGGTCACTCCGCCGGCGATGCCACGCGTCTCCATCCGGCGCTTGATGCCGCGAAAGGTGTTAAAAGCCGCCTGGATCTGGTGGTTTTTCAAACCGCAATGTTTCGCGCAAGCCACCACGGCCAGCGCGTTGCGAACGTTCAATTCGCCCACCAGATTCAGGTGAAACTTGAAGCTGGGTATCTCAAAGGTCGTCGCCGTCGGCCCCAATTGGAGGTTGAAGGCGCGCACGGCGTTTTCTTCGGTCAGGCCAAAGCGCTTGACCGGACAATGCGTCACGTCCAGCAGCTCGCGCAGATTCGGATCGTCGCCATTGCCCAGCAACAGTCCGTTGCGGGGCACCAGCCGGATGAAATGACGGAACGACGTCTGGATGGCTTCCAGGGAGGGGAAAATGTCTGCATGATCGAATTCCAGATTGTTGAGGATCGCCACCTCGGGCAGGTAATGGACGAATTTGCTGCGTTTGTCGAAAAAGGCGGTGTCGTATTCGTCGCCCTCGATGATGAACCATTCGCTGTCGGTGAAGCGGGCGCCCGAGGCGAAGTTGGCGGGGAGCCCCCCGATCAGATACCCGGGGTTCAGGCCGTTGTGCTCGAAAACCCAGGCGAGCAGCGACGTGGTGGTGGTCTTGCCATGGGTGCCGCAAACGACCAGAGAACGTTTGCCGCGAATAAAGAAATGGCGCAGCAGCTCCGGGAGCGAGCAGTAGGCCAGTTTGTGGTCGAGCGCGTATTCCGCCTCGGGATTTCCGCGCGAAATGGCGTTGCCGATCACCACCATATCCGGCCGGTGAGCCAGATTGGCTTCGGCGTAGCCGGCCATCACCTCAATGCCTTGCTCCGCCAGAAACACCGACATCGGCGGGTAGATGTTCTGATCGGACCCCGTGACGCGGATCCCCTTTTGCCGCAGCGCGGCGGCGGTTGAAGCCATGGCCGTGCCGCAGATCCCGACGAAGTGAACGGAGCAAATCTGTGCGAGCATCGAGCGTCCAGTTTAGAAAGCGGAACGTGGAAGTGGAAGGATTAAAACCTGCCCAATTGTGAGCTGAATTGACACAGCATTAACGGTTTACCGCGACGCGCTCGCTTTTTTGGCAGGAAGTTTGCTGTGATCGCCATGGACGCGTATGAGAGCACCGGGCAGAGCAATCGCAATGCGGGTCGCGGGGTGGTATGCCCTGGTGGCTTCGACGTGGATTGTGGCCAGCGATCTGCTGGTCACTTCCGCGATTCGCGATTGGAACGGATCTCTCGCGGTCAATATCGGGAAAGGCCTGGGATTTGTCCTCGTCACCTCGCTGCTCCTATCCATCATCCTGCACCGCTTGCTCCAGCAGCATTTTGATCTGGAAGAGCAGGCGCGCCAAAGCACGGCAGCCCTGGATCGACTCAAAACCCAAGCGGAGGAGAGCCAGACCACCCGCCAGCGGGTGGAGGCCGAGGCGGCGGCTCGGGAGCAATTTTACCAGGAGCTGTTCCGCGGCGTGGGAAACGAGGTGGATGCCGGGGCGGCGGATCGGGAAACCCTCCAAAAACTTGGCTGGGAACAGCTCTGTCTGCAACGCAGCGCGCTCGAGGCGGCCGCGAACGCGATCGTCATCACCAACCGGGAAGGAATTATCCGGTGGGTAAATCCTGCCTTTACCGAATTGACCGGGTACAGCCGTCAGGAGGCGGTGGGGCGCAAGACCAGCATCTTGAAATCCGGCAAGCATGATGCCGCGTTTTATGGCCGCTTGTGGGACACCCTGCTGCGAGGGGAGGTTTGGCGCGGCGCCATCACCAACAAACGCAAGGATGGCGCGCTTTACGAGGAGGAAATGACCCTCACCCCGGTACGTTCCGCGCAGGGGAAAATTGAGCATTTCATTGCGATTAAGCAGGACATCACCGAGCGCAAACAGTTGGAGGCGCAATTCCTGAGGGTTCAACGCATCCAGAGCATCGGCCTGTTGGCTGGGGGCGTGGCGCATGATCTCAACAACGTGCTGGCGCCCTTGATGATGGCGCTGCCGCTTTTGCGGGAGAATCTCATTCCTGAGCAGCGCGACAAAATCCTGGACACGGTCGAGCACAGTTTGCGCCGCGGCGCCGGCATTGTGCAGCAGGTGCTGGCCTTTGCGCGCGGAGTCGATGTCCAGCGGTCGCTGATTCAGGTGCGGCACATCATCAAAGATCTCACCCGCATCACCGAGGAAACCCTGCCCAAGGATATCCGCATTTCCATCAGCGCGCCCGTGGATCTCTGGGCCATCGAGGCCGACCCGACGCAAATCCACCAAGTGCTGCTCAATTTGGTGGTGAACGGCCGTGATGCCATGCCTTCGGGCGGGCAATTGAGCGTCACCGCCCGCAACGTCGAACTGCGGGAGAAACGTGAGTTTCTGAATTTGTCGGCCAAGCCGGGGCCGTATGTGAGTGTGAGCGTTTCCGACACCGGCGCCGGCATCACGCCCGACGTCCTGGAGCACATGTTCGAGCCCTTCTTCACGACCAAGCCCAGCGGTCGCGGGACGGGCCTCGGCTTGTCCACTGTGCTTGGGATCGTCAAAAGCCACAACGGCTTGATCGAGGTGCGCTCGCGTCCGGGCGCGGGCTCCATCTTCACCATTTACCTGCCCGCCCCGGCCAAGGCCACCGTGCCGGAAAAACCCGCCGCACCGGCGGAGGTCGCCCGCGGCAATGGCGAGACTATTCTGGTCGTGGATGACGAGACGAGCATCCTGCGGGTGCTGCAGTCCGCCCTCGAGGCGAACAATTACCGGGTGTTCACCGCTAAGGATGGCGCTCAGGCCGTCGCGCGCTTCGGCGAGCACGCTGATAAAATCAAGCTCGTGCTCACCGATATCATGATGCCAAACATGGACGGCCTGACCCTCACCCGCGCCCTGAAGGCCGCCGCCCCGGGTTTGCGGGTGGCCGCCATCACCGGCCTGCTCCAGCCCACCGGGGAGCCGGATCGCACCGAGGACTTGCGGGCGCTCGGGGTAAAGGTGTTCTTAAGAAAGCCCTTCGAGACCGGGGAGTTGCTGAACCAGATCGCCGAGGCCCTGCGGAACTGAGGCGCGGACGGCCCCCGCGCCCCGGGCCTCACGCCCTCAGTTTGCGCTCGAGAATTTGTCCGGCCAAGGCCGGATTTGCCTTGCCTTGGCTGAGCTTCATCACCTGTCCCTTAAGGAAATTCAAAGCCGCGGCCTTGCCACCGCGAAAGTCAGCAGCCGGGCCCGGATGAGCGGCAATCGCCTGATCGCAGAGTTGCTCGAGCAATCCCGTGTCGCTGACCTGCGCCAGTCCCTTCTCCCGCACGATGGCCCGGGGCGGTTGACCGGTGACGAACATCTCGGCGAAAACCTCCTGCGCGATCCGCCCACTGATGCCGCCTTCATCCACCAAATCCACGAGTTCGGAAACCGCCTCCGGCGCAACCTTGACGTCTTTGAGAGAAACACCCGCCCCGGCGAGGAGCGCCCGCAGGTTATTGATGATCCAGTTGGCGATACTTTTGGGATGCTTCGCGCCGCGCGCGGCCCGCTCGAAATAATCGCCGAGGGCGGGATCCCGGGCGAAGGCCTGGGCATCGGGAGCGGGCAGATGATAGTCGCGCATGTACCGCTGCTTGCGTTCCAGCGGGAGCTCGCTCACGCGCGCCCGGACTTCGCTCAACCATGCCGCGGTGGGTGCGAACGGCATCAGGTCCGGTTCGGGGAAGTACCGGTAATCGTGGGCATGCTCCTTCGATCTCATTTCCTCGGTGACGCCGGCCTGGTCATCCCAGCGACGGGTGGATTGCGCCAACTTCCCCCCCGCCCGCAGCACTTGGATCTGCCGGGGGATTTCGTGCTCCAGCGCTTTGCGGACACCGCTGAAGCTGTTCATGTTTTTGATCTCGATTTTGGCGCCGAGCTCCGTCTGGCCTTTCGGCCGCACACTGACGTTCACGTCGCATCGCACCATGCCTTTTTCCATGTCGCAATCGCTCACCTGCCCTTGCGTCAGCACTTCCTTGAGCGCGTTCAGGTATTCGCAGGCCATGTCCGCGCTGGTCAAATCCGGTTCCGAGACAATTTCCATCAAAGGCACGCCGGAGCGGTTGAAATCCACGCCGCTATGCCGCTCGAAATGCAGGTTTTTGGCGACGTCCTCCTCGAGATGCGCCCGAGTAATGCGCACCCTCGCGATCCGCCCCTCGAATTCAAAATCCAGGTGGCCGCCCCGCGCCGAAGGATGGGTGTACTGCGTGACCTGGTAATTTTTCGAAACGTCCGGATAGAAATAGTTTTTCCGATCAAATCTGGCGACCGCCGGAATTTCACAATGCAGCAACAACCCGGCCAGCACCGTGAGCCGCAACGCTTCGTCGTTGGCCACCGGGAGGGCGCCGGGCAACCCCAGGCAGACCGGGCAAACGCGGGTGTTCGGCGGGGCGCCAAATTCGTTGGCGCAGCCGCACCACATCTTCGAGCGGGTCTTGAGTTGGACGTGGGTCTCGAGACCAATGACGGCTTCGTATTCCATGCGGGTTTAGAGATATTTTTTCAAAATCGGAGCCAGCTCCCGCATGGTCTTCAGCGGCCAGGACTGGCGCTCGGTCATGATCGCATTCTTCAGCGATTCATGGCAGGGCCAGCAGGGAAGAGCTGGAATCTCGGGAATCGCGCGGGCAATGATGGCCTTGGCGGCGGCGGCGTTGCGGTTCATGTTGGCGACCACCATCTCGACCGTTACGTGCTCCTCGTCCTCCTTCCAGCAGTCGTAGTCGGTGATCATCGCGAGGGTGGCGTAGGCGATCTCCGCCTCGCGGGCGCACTTGGCCTCGCCCAGGCTGGTCATACCGACGACGTCAAAGCCTAACCGGCGGTGAGCCAGGGATTCGGCCCGGGTGCTGAAGGCCGGCCCCTCCATGTTCACGTAGGTGCCCCCGTCATGCGCGCGCGCCTTGAGAGCCCGGGCGCTGCGCAGCAGCAATTGGCGCAATTCCTCGCAGACCGGATCCGCAAAGGCCACATGCCCGACGATGCCCCGGCCAAAGTAGGTGTGCGCGCTGGCTTGTTTGGTGCGGTCCATGTATTGATTGGGCAGCACAATGTCGCAGGGACGGTATTTAGCCTGCAGCGACCCGACGGCGCTGACGCTGATGATCCACTCGACGCCGAGCTTTTTCATGCCCCAGATGTTGGCGCGATGATTCAGCTCGGTGGGCAGCCAGCGGTGGCCGCGCCCGTGGCGCGGGAGGAAGACAACGGAACGACCAGCCAGGCGCCCGGTCAGGTAATCATCGGACGGGGAGCCAAACGGGGTCTTCACCTTCACCCATTTTGGGTTCGTGAAGCCCTCCAAATGATAGAGGCCGCTGCCGCCGATAATGCCAATCCGATGTTCTGACATGCCTGGTTTTATACTGACGGCGGGTTTTTCGGGCGAGTGAAAACTCTCTCGCGCGCGAATGATGGTTTTTTGCTGCCGCCGCCACCTATGCGCTTTAGGCTGGCGCCCGGATGACTTCCAAACCTCCCGAACCGCGGGGCGGCGGCTCGATTTCCGACGATCCGGCGCGCGCCCGAAGCTCCGGGGCCGCCGAGGGCGCGGAAAGGCTCACGGCGATCCTCGTGCTGCTGTTTTGTTGCGTATTGTGGGGGTGGTCGTTTCCGACGATGCAGTTTGCCTCCCGGGCTTTCGAGGCGCAGTCAGTGACGGAGACGGGCTCCGGGCCACTGGCGAGCCTCGGCGTGCGGGCGCTGATGAACGGTGTCCGGTTTGGCATCGCCGGCCTGCTCATTGTGTTGATTTCGTGGAAACATCAACGGCGATTTACGCGTTCAGAATCGGTGGGCGGCGCGGTGGTTGGCCTGTTTTTCACCGCCGGGATGCTTTTGCAAGTGTTGGGGCTGGCCTGGGCGCGTCCTTCCGTTTCGAGCTTTCTCACCTCGCTCACCGTGGTTTTCGCCCCGTTGGCTCAGGCAGCAATCCTTCGCCGGGTGGTCGGCGGCGCGGTTTGGGCGGCGGTGATCCTGGCTTTGGCGGGCGTTCTGTTGCTGGCCTGGCCTAACCCGGAGGCGGCCCAGGGTGGATTAACCACCAGCCCGCCGGTGCCACTGTTGGGTGAGGCCCTGACCATTCTAGGCTCTCTGGTTTTCACGGCCCAACTCCTTGCGATTGATCATTACGGGCAATCCGCCAATCCGTGGCGGCTGACCAGTGTGATGCTTTTAACCGCCGGAGTGTTGAGCCTGGCCATCGCGGCCGGGTTGAGCGGCGGACACTTGCTGCTGCCCAGCCTGGCCTTCCGCCTGGCGGTGGATCCCACTGTGTGGTGGTCGCTCGGGTCACTCATCCTGTTCAGTTCAGTCCTGGCGATTCCATTGATGAACGCGTATCAACCAAAGATTTCTCCGGCCATGGCCAGCGTCGTGTATTGCTCGGAGCCCCTGTTCGGCGTCCTGTTTTCGGTATTGCTGGGCGCGGAACGCCTGACCGGTTTGACGGTGGCGGGCGGATTCGGAGTGTTATTGGCTGTATTGGCCGTGGGAATTCGCGGTCGCCGCGGGAACGGCGCGCGAACGAAGCCAGCGCGCTGAAGCCGGAAACTCGGCGCGAACTCTGTCGGGAACGTCCAGCTTTGACGCCAGTCCGCCCGATGGGCGGGGTGAACACTTGCTTTTTGCCAAAGGCGTGGCTTGTTAGCTGTGACCTTTGGCGACCGATCAAAAATCCCATGACGGCGATTCGCGCGAGACGCGAATGCGTTCGCTCGTGCTCCCCCGGCGGCAATGTCCGCCGAGAGCAGCCACCCGGCGAACGCCGGGGTCCGCGCCTGGCCGCCTGCGGTGTGTTGCATGACCCGCTTTGAGCAAAGACCCACTCCGATTTTATTCGGCTCGATTGCCATTCTGGCCATCGCGCTTTTCATCGTGGACTCGTTGACCACGCTGGGAGTGACCGATTGGATCCTCTATTTGATCCCGATGGTCCTGGCGCTGTTCTTATGGCGACCCCAAACTCCGCTGATCATGGCCGGGGTGATCACGGTGTTGATGACCGCGGGCTTTCTGCTCAGCCCGCCGGGCATCAATCCCGAGGTGGCCAAGATCAACCGCATCCTCGGCGCGGTGATGATTTGGGGCGTGGCCGGCATTGCCACTCAATTCATTCGGGTGAAGCTGCGCTTGAGCCGGCAGGAATGGCTGCACCGCGGCCAAACGGGGCTGGGCGAACGAATCCGGGGCGACCAGAACCTGGGGTCCCTCGGGGAGAATGTGCTGCGTTTTCTGGCCGAATACCTGGACGCGCAAAGCGGCGCCTTGTTTGTGAAAGACCATGACGATTTCGTCCGCGTCGCCGGTTATGCGTTGCCGGCGGGGAGCGGCCTGCCGCAGCGCGTGGCGCCGGGGGAAGGACTGGTGGGCGAGGCGATCCGCAGCAACCGCGCGTTTTTCATCAAGGATCTTCCGAAAGAGTACTTTTCGATTGCCTCGAGCCTGGGCCGCGGCCAGCCGCGGCACGTGCTCGTGGCGCCGGCCACGGCGGATCGGGAGGCGACCGGCGCGCTCGAGTTGAGCTTCGTTCACCCGGTCTATGACTCGGATCTCGAGTTGCTGAACCGGGTGGCGGAATCCATCGGCATCGCCCTGCGCTCCGCGCTGGATCGACGGCGAATGCGGGAATTGCTGGAGGAAACCCAACGGCAGGCCGAAGAACTGCAGGCGCAAAGCGAGGAATTGCGCGTCTCGAACGAGGAACTGGCCGAGCAGAGCCGCGCGTTGCAGGAATCGCAGGCGCGCCTTGAGTTGCAACAGGTCGAGCTGGAGCAAAGCAACCAGCAGTTGGAAAAGCATTCCGGGTTGCTGGAGACGCAGAAGGAGGAACTCAGCCGCGCCAAATCCGGCTTGGAAAATCAGGCCAGAGAGTTGGCGAGGGCCAGCCGGTATAAATCCGAGTTCCTCGCCAACATGTCGCACGAACTGCGCACCCCGCTCAACTCCTCGCTGATTTTGGCGAAGCTGCTGGCGGACAACCGCGAGGGCAATTTGACTCCCGAACAAATCAAATACGCCCAGACCATTGAATCCGCCGGCAACGATTTGCTCACTCTCATTACGGACATTCTGGATCTCTCGAAGATCGAAGCCGGACGGATGGAAGTGAAGATCAAGCCTGTGGATCTGCGCCGGGAGATGGAGGATTTGCGGCGGATTTTTCAACCGCTGGCCGCCGATAAGAATCTTCAGTTCCAGATCGATTTCGCGCCCGGCGCACCCACGCGCCTGGAGACGGATCCCCAAAAGTTGCAGCAGGTGCTCAAGAACCTGCTGGCCAACGCCATCAAATTCACCCAGCACGGCGAGGTGGCTCTGCTGATCAGCGGCGCGGCGGACGGACCGGTGGCGTTCGCTGTCCATGACACCGGCATCGGCATTCCGGCGGACCAGCACCGGTCGATTTTCGAGCCCTTTCAGCAAGGCGAAGGAGGCGCCAGCCGCAAGCACGGCGGCACCGGTCTGGGTCTATCGATCTCGCGCGAACTGGCGCGCCTGCTCGGCGGGCGAATCGAGCTCGAGAGCAAGGTCGGCCTCGGCAGCACCTTCACGGTCTTGCTGCCGGCGGTTTATTCAGCTCTGGCCGCAGCGCGCGCCCCCGAGCCGCCGAAGGATGAGGCCAGGATCGAGGCCGCGCGACCGGCCGCCGCGCGACCGCCGCCGGCGGAATTGGTTCGCGCGACGGCAGTCGAGGATGACCGGGAAATCCTGACCGGCTCCCGGCGGACCGCCCTGGTGATCGAGGACGACGCGGCTTTTGCCGGCATTCTGAGCGACATTGCCCACGAACTCTCGTTCCAGTGTTTAATCGCGGGTTCCGCGGAGGACGGCTTACTGTTGGCGCGACAATACACGCCCAGCGCGGTCTTGCTGGATATCGGTTTGCCTGACAATTCCGGTTTGTCAGTGCTGGATCGGCTGAAGCGCGATCCGCACACCCGCCACATCCCGGTGCATGTCATCTCCGCTTCGGATCATGCCGAGACGGCCTTGGGCATGGGCGCGGCGGGCTATCTGCTCAAGCCGGTCCGGCGCGAGCAAATTGTCCAGGCCTTCAAGCAACTTGAAACCCGCCTGGAGCAGCGCGTCCGGCGGGTGCTGGTGGTCGAGGATGATCCGGTGCAACTCGAAAGCATGCGGCGGTTGATCGGTTCCGATGGCGTGGAGGCCATCGGCGCGCGCGACGCGGCTGAATGCCTCCGGGTGCTGCGGGAAACCACAGTGGATTGCATGATCCTGGACCTTAATTTGCCGGATTCATCGGGCTTCGAGTTGTTGGAAACCCTGGCCCGCGATGAGCGCCATCCCTTTCCGCCGGTGATCATCTACACCGGCCGCGAGCTGACGCCCGAGGAGGAGCAGCGGCTGCGCCGCTATTCCAAATCCATCATCATCAAGGGGGCCAAATCGCCCGAGCGTTTGTTGGACGAGGTGACCTTGTTTTTGCACCAGGTCGTTTCCGAATTGCCGGCCGAGCAACAGAAGCTGATCGAGCGGGCCCGGCACCGGGACGCCAGCCTGGAGCACAAGCGCATCCTGGTGGTCGAGGATGACGTGCGGAATGTCTTTGCTCTCACCAGCGTGCTTGAGCCCACCGGCGCGAACGTCCAGGTCGCCCGTAATGGCCGGGAAGCGCTGGCCGCCTTGGAGCGGGCGCAAGCCGGGGGCGCGCCGCCGGTGGATCTCGTGCTGATGGACATTATGATGCCGGAAATGGACGGTTTGGCGGCCATGCGCGAGATTCGACGGCGGCCGAGTTGGAAAAAGCTGCCGATCATCGCGCTGACCGCCAAGGCCATGAAGAGCGACCAGGAACAGTGCCTCGCGGCGGGCGCCAATGACTACATCGCCAAGCCGCTGGATGTCGAAAAGCTCCTGTCGCTGGTGCGTGTTTGGATGCCGCGTTAGTTGGGAAGGCTGTGCAGTTAAAGACCGAGGATATCGAGTTGCGGCTGCTCCTCGAGGCGATCGAGAAGCGGTATCACTACGACTTCAAGGAATACTCCCGCGCCTCGCTCAAGCGGCGGCTGACGCGCGCCCGGGAGCATTTCCAGTGCCGCAGCTTTTCGCTGTTGCAGGATCTGGTGTTGCACAACGCGGACATGCTGCCCCGCCTCCTCCCGTTCCTGACGGTGCAGGTCAGCGAAATGTTTCGGGATCCGGCCTATTTCCGGGGGTTGCGGGAAAGGGTCGTTCCGCACTTGCGCACGTATCCTTCACTCAAAGTCTGGGTGGCTGGCTGCGGCTCGGGCGAGGAACTGTATTCGCTGGTAATCCTTTTTCGCGAGGAAGGCCTGGAACAACGCACCCTGTTTTACGGCACCGACATCAATCCCGCCGCCCTGAAGGAGGCCCGGGCCGGCGTGTACAGCCTCGAGCGCATCCCCCAATTCACCGAAAACCACCGGGCTTCCGGCGGGCCGTGCTCGCTCTCGCACTATTACACCGCGGCCTATGGACGCGCGGTGCTGGACAAAAGCCTGCGCGCGCGGGCGGTTTTCGCCGATCACAGCCTGGTTTCCGACGCCGTGTTCGCCGAGGTGCAATTGGTTTCCTGCCGCAATGTGCTCATCTACTTCAACCGGGAATTGCAGGACCGCGCGCTGGGTCTCTTCAAGGATGCCCTGGTGCGCCGCGGATTTCTGGGACTCGGCGCCCGCGAAAGTCTGCGCCTCTCCCGGCACGCCGGGGAATTCGAGGAATTTGTGCCCGGCGAACGCATCTACCAGAGGAAAGGGGGATGATGGATTCCCCTCTGAACCAGCCTTCCCCAGCGCTGCCGGAAGCCCCGCTCGAGGCGGTGGTGATCGGGGCTTCAGCGGGCGCGGTCGAGGCGCTCTCGGCGATTTTGCCGCTCTTGCCCGAGCAATACCCCCTGGCGCTTCTCGTCGTCGTGCATCTGCCGCCTTATCAGGAGAGCGCTATCGTCGAGCTGTTTCAGGGCCGGTGCCGGCTGCAGGTCAAGGAAGCCGAGGACAAGGAGCCCGTGGCGCCGGGCACGATTTATTTCGCGCCGCCGAACTACCACTTGCTGGTCGAGGCGGAGCGCCGGCTCTCGCTCTCGATCGAAGAGCCCGTCCTCTTTTGCCGGCCAGCCGTGGACGTGCTTTTTGAATCCGCCGCGGATGTTTACGGCCCCCGACTGGCGGGAATCATCCTGACCGGCGCCAACGCCGACGGCGCCGCGGGCCTGCGGGCGGTCTGCGCGGCCGGCGGGGTGGGCCTGGTGCAGGATCCCCGGCTGGCCCAGGCGCCCGCGATGCCCCAGGCAGCGCTCCAAAGCTGCCCGGCGGCACGCCGAATGTCCCTCGCGGAAATCGGGGCATTTCTCCGCGGGCTGCCCGGGGAGGGCCAGAGAACTCCTTTCCATGGATAATAAAGTGGTCAAGTTTCTGTTGGTGGATGATCTGGAGGCGAACCTGCTGGCGCTCGATGGCTTGCTGCGCCGCGAGGGACTCGAGATCCATCCGGCCCGTTCCGGCGCTGAGGCGCTCGAATTGTTGCTGCGGCACGACTTCGCGCTGGCGCTGGTGGACGTGCAGATGCCCGGCATGGACGGCTTCGAGCTGGCTGAAGCCATGCGCGGCACGGAGCGCACTCGCCGCGTCCCGATCATTTTCGTCACCGCCGGCCTGATCGACGCCCAGCGCCGATTCCGCGGTTACGAGACCGGAGCGGTCGATTTTCTCCTCAAACCCATCGAGCCGCACATTTTGCGAACCAAGGCCGGGGTATTTTTCGAGTTGTCCCGCCAGCGCCTCGAATTGGAGGCGGCAGCCGCGGAAAACGCGCGCCTGCTCGAGGAGAGCCGTCGCGGCGAGCAGGAGCTGCGCCTGGTGCGGGATCAACTGGCGCGCGTGAACCAGGAACTCGAGCGGAAGGTGCGGGAGCGTACCGCCCGATTGCGCGAGACGATCGGCGAACTGGAGCACTTCTCCTACACCATCACCCACGACATGCGCGCCCCGCTCCGCGCGATGCAGTCCTTCAGCATGGTGCTCGCCGAGGACAAAGCCGGGCAACTGGACCACGAGGCCAAGGACTTCCTGCGACGCATTGTCGAGTCCGCCAGTCGCATGGACCATCTGATCACCGACGCCCTCAATTACACCAAGCTGGTCCGATCCGAGATGGAGTTGCGCCCGACTCAACCCGAACCTTTGCTCCGCAGCATGATCGAATCGTACCCCGAACTGCAGCCGCCCAAGGTCCGGATCGAAATCAAGGGCGAATTGCCCCCCGTCCTCGCCAACGTCGCGGGCCTGACGCAATGCTTCTCCAACCTCCTCGGAAACGCCGTAAAATTCGTCGAACCCGGACGGCCGCCGCACATCCGGATTTGGGCCGAAATGAGGCGTCCCCCCGAGGATCCGGGTGGCGCCCCCGCGGAGCGGGTGCGCATCTGGTTCGAGGATAATGGCATCGGTATTCCCCGGTCGCAGCACGAGCGGATTTTTGAGATGTTTGAGCGTTTGGATCCCAAACGCGAGGGCACCGGCATCGGTCTGACCCTGGTGCGCAAAGCCGCCGAACGAATGAAAGGCCGCGCTGGCGTCGAATCCGAACCCGGCCACGGCAGCCGCTTTTGGCTCGAGTTTCTGCCGGCGCAGCCCTGATTCGAGCCGCCCCGCCCGGCGGCGCAGGAGGGCGACAGCTAAATGTTCCGCCCGCTACATTCCCCGAATAGCCAAATGATGCAAGGTTGTGGCCATCTCCGAAAAAGAGTGAGAACCAAGCTGCTTGACGCCAATGTGCGAGGCGTGCGCCGCCAGGGCTTTGCCGAAAGTCTCGACAGGGGACGGCAAAGCGTGTACATGCCCGGAGTTGACCGGTACGCGGGCACGCAACGCCGGTGGGAGTGCTGAATATGAAACGACGTGATTTTTTGAAGGCCTCGGCGGTCGCCGGGGCGGCCACCGCTTGCGGCGCCGGACTGGCCACATCGCGGGCGGCGGAGGGCCGGGCGGATGGCCTGCCGAAGCTGACACCCCCGGAACAGCCGGCCGAGTTGAACCTCTGCCTCCAGTGGTGGGGCATTCCCGGCAGGGAAATGAACGAGAAGCTCGACTTTCTCGAAGCCAACGGCTTCGGGGCGGTGGAAATTCCCTCCGGCGACTGGCCGGCGCAAAACGGCGAGGCCCTGGTGGCGGCGTTGAAAGGACGCAAACTGTTCCTCGCCACCGCCTGCGGCCCCAGCGATTTCTCCCACGCCGATCCCGCGAAGCGCGAGGAGGAGGTGAGCAGGTTTCTCCCGGTGATCGAGGCGCTGGGCAAAATGAAGTCGGTAGGGTTGATCCTCTGCCCGGCGCGCAGTCGGCTGAGCGAGCCGGGCTATCTGAGCGGCAAGGAGCTGCGCAAGGATTTCGTCGAGAACACCGGCAAACGTCTGGCGCAGCACGCGGCGAAGCACGGCACCTCGATAGTGCTGGAGCCGCTGCGGCGCAATGAGACCCCCTTTCTGCGCCAGGTGGCGGACGCCGCGCGGATGGCGGCGGACATCGGGCCGGGGGCCACGGTGATGGGTGACTTCTGGCACATGCAACTGGAGGAAACGAGTTTCATGGGCGCGTTCCTCTGCGCCGGCAAGCTGCTCACGCACGTCCACATCGCGGGGCTGCGGGAGCGGATCATCCCGGGCGTCCACCCCGAGGCGGACAATTACGTGGACGGGTTCAAGGGGTTGAAACTGATTGGCTACCGCGGCGCGGTCAGCTTTGAGGGCGGTTGGCCCAAAGATCCGGCGGAGCCGAAGAGGGAGCTTCCACCAGAGGAAAAGACGCAGCTGATCCGCAACATGGTCCGGCTGCTGCGTGAGCAGTGGGCCATGGCCTGAGGCCGCCGATGGTGATTGCGAACGGAGGAGGCGGAGCCGGGCCTGAGACGCCCGGCGGCGAAGCGCCGGTTGACGGCGGACGAAACTCCGCGATCCTGTGGAAACTGCTCTGGGATTACGATCCCAACGGGCTGCTGGTTCTGGATGGCGGACTGCGGGTCATTTTGGTCAACCCGGCCATGTGCCAAATGCTGAAGTCCCGGAGCGAGGATTTATTGGGCCGGCCCGCCGCCGAATTGCTGGGGGATGACGCGGATTTCCGGCGCGCCCTGGCCGAGCAGCGGGAAATCACCGGCGGGGAGACCGGATATCCACGCTACGATCTCTACGCCAGGAAGGTGATCTTTCCGGTGCCGGACGAGAGCGTGGTGGCGGGCATTTTCGTGAATTTGACGCGGGAATTCAAACAGCGCCAGGAGCTCGAGAACCTGCGCCGCCAGACCGCCGCGGAGGTTCGCAAGGTGGTGGACAACCAGATGCGCGTCGCCCAGGAGATTGCCGGCCTGATGGGGGAAACCACGGCCGAGACCAAGGTGAGCCTGCTTCGGCTGCTGGACCTCCTGCGCCCGGACCATGAATGAGTCATCGGTGTTTTATGAAGTCCGCGCCGAAAGCCTGACCCGGCGGGGCGAGGAGGTGTGCGGGGACCAGGTCAAAGTCTGGCGCGCGCCGGACGAGACCATTGCGGCGTTGTCCGACGGCCTCGGCAGCGGCATCAAAGCCAATATTTTGGCGCGGCTGACCACGGAAATCATCGTCACCATGCTGCGGCACCGGGCGCCGCTGCAGGAGGTGGTCGAGACGGTCGTCGGCACGCTGCCGGTCTGCCGCGAGCGCGGGCTGGCCTACGCCACCTTCGCGGTGGCGCGCGTCCGGCACGCCGACGGACGGTTCGAAATTGCCAGCTTTGACAGTCCGCCGGCGGTCTGGCTGCGGCAACGCGGGGCTCGACGCCTGGAAATCCGGCGGGAGACCGTGTGCGGCAAACTGCTGGAGCGGAGCGAGGGCGTGCTGGAGCGGGGGGATTTCCTGGGACTGATGAGCGACGGACTGCTCCACGCCAGCCCGGACGCCATCATGGATCCGACCTGGGGATGGGAGGCGGTCGCTGCCTGCCTGGAAACCGCCGTCCGGACGGGAAGAACGTCCGCCGAGGCGCTGGTTCAGGCGGTGACGCGGGAAACCCGGCGGCGTTACGGTGGAAACGTCGGCGATGACGCGACCTTCGTCGGCGTGCTGGCGCGCCAGCCCCGGCGGCTGGTGCTCCTCACCGGCCCGCCGGCCGACCCGAGCCGGGACGCGGTCTGTGTGGAGCGGCTGCTCGGCTTCGAAGGCCGGCGGGTGGTGTGCGGCGGCGCCACCGCGAACCTCGTGGCGGAGCACACCGGGGAGATCGTCCGCACCGACGAAAGCACGCGCCGGGAAAACCTGCCGCCCATCGGCGATTTGCCGGATGTGGATCTGGTCACCGAGGGCATTCTCACGCTGGCGCGAACGCTCGAACTGCTTCGCGCGTGCGGCGGCGATATCCGCCGACTGCCCGTGGACCGCAACGGCGCCGTGCTGGTCGCCCGCGAGCTGCTGCAGGCGGATTCCATCCTCTTTCTGGCCGGCGAGAGCGTCAATCCCCATTACCAGAATCCGCAGTTGCCCCGCAGCGTCTCCATTCGGCGGAGCCTGGTCACCCAGCTCGCGGAAATCCTGGAACGCTCAGGCCGGGGCGTGACCGTGGAGTGGATCTGAGCGCTCCGCCCCGCGAGAACCGGCGGCGGCGATCCCACAACGCCCGCCCGCCATTCGTTGCCAGCCGCCGCCGGCGCTGGTACGATGCCCTGATCATGTCTTTGGCGGTTCGCTGGAATCGAAAATCTCTCCCGGCTGTAGCGGCGGTGATGCTTTTGGGATTCGAACTCCCGCCCCCAGCGGCGGCGGGCGTCTATGCCGCGTCCGTGAGGGTGGAGGACACAAAACCACAAGGGGAGATTCACCCGGCCATTTACGGTCAATATCTGGAGCATGTGCAACGAGCGGATGAGTGCGTGTATCCATCCATTTGGGATGGCGCCTCCCCGTTGGCGGATGACCTGGGGCTGCGGGTGGACGTGATCGAGGCCGCGCGCCGGTTGGGTGTGCCGGTGGTCCGTTGGCCCGGCGGCTGTTTCGCCGATGTGTATCACTGGGAGAACGGGATCGGCCCGCGGGCCCAGCGTCCAGTGCTGCCCAATCGGCATTGGGGGGGAACGGAAAGTCATCAGTTTGGAACGGATGAGTTTTTGCGCTGGTGCGGGAAAGTGGGCGCCGATCCCTATATCAACTTGAATCTTGGCTCCGGTTCCCTGGCCGAGGCGCTGCGCTGGCTGGAATACTGCAACGGCGGACCGGAAACACCCCAGGGCGGGCGCCGCGCGGCCAATGGTCATCCCCGTCCTTATCAGGTTCGCTTTTGGGGCATTGGCAACGAGACCTGGGGCCCGTGGGAAACGGGGCACACGAACGCCGCCGCGTACGCGGAGACCCTTGCCGAGTGGGCGGCGGCGATGCGAGCACAGGATCCGAAAATCAAAATCCTCGGCGTCGGCTCCAATGAGGGCGCGGATCCGGCCTGGGATCGCGCGGTGCTCGAGCGCGCCGGCCCGCTGATCGATTATCTGACCATTCATCTCTATGGCAGCTCGACCAACACCTCGGGAGAGCAGTACGAGGCGGTGGTGTTCACGCCGGATTATTTCGACTTCCGGATTCGCCAGCTGCTGCGGACCATGGATGGCCTGCGCGAGAGGAGCGGATCAAAGCGCCCCCTGCAACTGGCGCTTGATGAATGGAATCTCCGGCATTACCGGGGGCGGCAACTGGCGCGGCGGGATCCTCGGACCATGCAGGACGCCGTCTTCACCGCCGGAGTGTTGAATGTGCTGCTCCGCCACAGCCCCCGGGTGGGAATGGCAAATCACGTCTTTCTGGTGAACGGGCACGCCCCGCTGCTCGTCAATGAGCAGGCGGTGGTCGAGGCGGCCACCTTTCCAGTGTTCCAGCAATACGCCCGGTGGATGCGGGGGCACACGGTCAAAGTCGAAATTACGAGCCCGTCCGCTCAACCGCCGCGGCCCTGGACGGGGGCCCCGCACCCGAACCTGGTCGGAGATTATCGGCCGGCGCCGCTGCCTTATCTCGATGGCGCGGCGGCTATCCACCGCGACGGCGCCCTGGTGATCACGCTGGTCAACCGGCACCCGGCGGACGCCGCCCGGGTGGCCCTCCAACTGCCCGGGGGCTACGCCGCCCGGGAAGTCTGGACGCTGGGCGCGGCCAGCCCGCGCGCCGCCAACGATTTCGACGAAGCCGGCCGCGTGAGGCCGGAAAAAGCTATCGTGAAGCCCACCCTGCGCGAGCTTCGTTGCCTCCCGTTTTCGGTGGTCATGGTCGCCTGCCAACCGGAGTGAAAGACCGCCGGTCAGCTTGCGGGAATCACCCCGCCGCGATTATGGTGGGGATTGGAGCCGGGCATTCCGCCGGGTTCCCAGGTGACGCCCATGACACTGGAAATTGACTGGTCGCAGATTGCGTTGCGTTTGGCGCTCACGGCGGGCTGCTGCGCGTTGATCGGCTTCAACCGGGAGGAACACCGGATGGTTGCCGGCTTGCGCACGACGCTGTTGGTAGGTTTGGCGGCGGCCATTGCGATGATCCAGGTCAACCTGCTGCTCGGCCTCTCCGGAAGAGCCGGCAACTCGTTTGTGATGCTGGACTTGATGCGTTTGCCGCTGGGGATTTTGTCGGGCATGGGATTTATCGGCGCTGGGGCGGTGCTGCGCCGGGATAACATGGTGCTGGGGGTGACGACGGCGGCCACACTCTGGTTTGTGACGGTGATGGGCCTGTGCTTTGGCGGCGGGCAGATCTGGCTCGGGCTTTGCGCGGCGGGATTAGGCTACGGAATTCTGGCCGGCTTGAAGCGAATCGAGCAACGTTGCCGGGCCCATCACCGAGCCCTGCTGATTCTGGGCGGCAAGGGAGAACATCCCGGCCTGAATGCCGCTCCCCGCATCACGGAGATTATTCGCGAGGCCGGATACCGGATCAATGTTTCCTCGGTGAAGCTGGGCGAGGCGAACAATCTCGTGGAACTGAAATATGAACTGCACTGGTACGGACGGCTCGCGGAAAAATCGCCGCCCGATTTTCTGGCTCGGTTAACCGCCGAATTTCAATTCGCGGGCCTCGAGTGGCAGGTGATCGTCTAAACGTCAGGGGGAGCCACCCAGGGCCGTCTGAATGAGAGCCAACAGCGGGGCGGGATAGCTGCCGAGCCAGAGGAGCAGCAACACCAGGGCGCCCAGCGCGCCGCCGCCGGCCAGCGAGAGCCGCGGGGCCGGAGCCGCGGCTGGCGCCGGAGATTGGTAGAGAGCAAACACCACGCGCAAATAATAGACCAGTCCGACGGAACTCGTGACCACCAGCGCCAGCAGAAGCCACCACAAATCAAGGCGGGCGCCGGCGCTCAGGAGGTAGAACTTGCCGATGAAGCCGGCGGTGAGCGGGATGCCGGCCAGCGACAGCAGCATGGCGGTGAAGGTGGCGGCCAGAAAGGGACGCCGCCAGGCCAGGCCGCGATAATCGTCCAGGGCCTCGGCTTCGCGCCCGGGACTCGAAAGGGCGGTGATGACGCCAAAGGCGCCGAGCATGGTCACGAAATACGCGGCCAGATAAAAGCCCGCCGCCGGGGCGCTGCCGGCGAGCAGCGCCACCAGCAGATAGCCCAAATGGGCAATCGACGAATAGGCCAGCAGACGTTTCACATTATCCTGGCGCAAAGCGAGCAGATTCCCGGCAATCATGGAAGCGGCCGCCAGGATGGCGAACATCACCCAAAGCGCCCGGCTTTGAGCGAAGTCGAGGGCGGAAAAGTACCGTTGCAACAGGGCAAACATCGCCCCTTTGGAGACCGTGGCAACAAAGGCCGCCACCGGCGCGGGCGCCCCCTGATACACATCCGGCGTCCACAAGTGAAAGGGCACCAGAGCCAACTTGAAACCAATGCCCACGACGATGAGGCCGAAGCCAGCCAGCGCCAGCACCGGGTTCGAGCCGAGACTCGTGATCCGGATCGCGAGGCTGGGCAGGTGCAGCGTGCCCAGCGCGGCATAAACCAAACCCATGCCAAAAAGCAGAATCGCCGAAGAACCGCCCGCCAGAACCAGATATTTGATCGCCGCCTCGATGCCCAGGGGACGGCGCTGATGGTAGGCGATCAACGCATAAAGGGAGACGCTCAGAATCTCCAGACCCAGGAAAAAGGAGGCGAAATGATTGCTGGCGGCCAGCACGCCGGATCCCAGGGTAGCGAGGAGCAGCAACAAATAAAATTCCTCGGGAGGGGCGACGCGCTTTTCCACATAGCCAAATGCCAGCAGCGCCACGGCGCCACTGGCGGCCACCACGAGGCCAGTGTAAAAAATGGCATAGCGATCCATCAGCAACAGCGCGGTGACCTGCCGGGGCGCGGCGGGCGCGGCGAGGAAAAGCAGGCCGAACGCCGCGGCCAACGCCGCCAGAGTCAATGCCAGCGTCAGCTTGTGATTTCTGGCGAAAGCAACCACCAGCATGATCGCCACCGGGGCGCCCGCCAGGACAATGAATGGCAATAACGAGGGAATCATGGCGAGGGACGGGGAGCGTCGATTTTGAAACTCAAACCGGCTATCTTCGGGAACGCGGGCGCGGGTGGCCGCGCCGTCAGCGCGAGCCGGGAGGCGTGTTGCAAACCTTCCAGCGCGGGCCCCGCGGTGTCGAGGACAGGTTGCGGGTACAGCCCGATCCAGAGCAGAGCGAGAATCAGCGCAGCAAACACCCCGGTCTCCCGGGGTTGGAGATCCAGCGGAGCCAGGCGGCGGACATTCTCCCCGTGAACCACCCGCTGCACCAGCCAGAGAGCATAGATGACCGAGGCCACCAGGCCGGCAGTGGCGGCGGCGGCGAGGCCTGGATGGGCCTGAAACGAGCCGAGCAGGATGAGAAATTCACCGACAAAATTGCCCAGGCCGGGGAGACCGAGCGAAGCGAGGGCGAAAAGCATCGTCACGGCGCCGAGGCGGGGCGCCACCGCCCAAAGGCCGCCCAGGCGGCGCAGGTCGCGAGTGCGCAAGCGCTCCTCAATGACCCCGGCCAGCAGAAACAAACCGGCGATGCTCAAGCCATGGCAGAGCATCCCGATTACCACCCCCTGGAGCGCCAACTGGTTCCACGCGAAGATCCCCAGCAGGACAAACCCCAGGTGGCTCACGCTGGAGTAGGCAATGAACCGTTTGAGATCGGTTTGGGCGAAGGCCATGAGCGCGCCGTAGAGAATGCTGATGACACCCAATACCATGGCGGCGCACGCGAACCGGTCGGCGGCGCCCGGGAAAAACGGAATGACGAATCGCAGCAGACCATAGGCGCCGGTCTTGGACAGCAGACCGGCCAATAGCACGCTGCCGGCGGTCGGGGAGGAGGCGTAAGCTTCCGGCAACCACGAGTGCAGCGGCGCCGCGGGCAACTTGACCAGGAACGCCGCGGCGAACCCAAGCAGCAGCCACATTTCGGTTCCCGGGGGCGGCCTCACGCGCAGCAACTTCTCGTAAGCAAAGGTGTACTCGCCGGTGGCGCGGCCATGGAGGAAGAAAAGCGCCAGGATCGCCAGGAGCATCAACAACCCGCTCAACTGGGTGAACAGGAAAAACTTGGTTCCGGCATAGCGGCGGCCCGCGTCGCCCCAAAGGATAATCAGGAAGTACATGGGTATGAGCATGGCCTCCCAAAAAAAGTAGAAGAGGAACAAGTCCAGCGCTAAAAAAACACCCATGACCCCCGCCACCAGCAGCAAAAGATTCAAGTGGAAGAGGCCGGGGCACGCCACGGTCTCCCGCCAGGAGGCTGCCACTGCCGCCAGGCCAAGAAATGCGGTCAGCAGAGCCAGCCAAAAACTCAGTCCGTCCATGGCGAGGTGAAATCGGATGCCCAACTGGGGAATCCAGGGCACGTCGAACTGCAAGCGCCAGTTGCTGCTCTCAGCGGGCCCCATCGGCATCGAGGAGGTTGTCCACGCGGCCAGGACGAGGCCCAACTCGGCGGCCAGCGTCAGGGTGGTCATCCACCGAGGCCACTGAACGCCACTGCGGCCGCATCGCCAGGCGGCCAGTCCGCCCAGCACGGGCGCCAGAATGAGCCAGAGGAGGATCATAGAAAAATAACCAGCGCCAGGATGAGCAGCGCTCCCAAGGCCACACTGGTGGCATACCAGCGGATGCGTCCGGTTTGCGTCCACCGCAGGAGTTGATGAAACCAGCCGGCCATCCCGGCGAGACCGCGGTAGAACAGGTCGATGAAATCGGCCTCGTTGGCACGGGCCAGCCAGACCAATGGCCAAACCAATACCCGGTCATACAACCAGTCAAAAGCCCATCCCCCCAGCCAGAAGCCGCGCAGGGCGGTGGCGCTCCGGGTTTGGAGCGCGGCGCGCACAGTGGCGGGCGCCCCACGGGTGAGAAGCCAGGCAATGGGAATACCCAGCAAGGCCACGCCCACGGCGATCACCTCCAGCCAGGCTTCGCCGCCGGCAACCCGTCCGGTTCGGACCGGCGGCGCGGGCAGCGTGTGATGCAGGAAGTTCGTGATCAGGGAGACTCCGCCCCAGGCTGCGGGCCAATTCAGACCGGCCGCCAGAATCGTCAGCGCCGCCAGCAGGAGCAACGGCAGCTTCTCGGTCACGCCGGGCCGGCGGGCGACCGGCTGCGGAAGCGGACCGCCGAAGGCGAGGAACAACATGCGAAAGGTGTAGATCGAGGTCAGCAGAGCGCCGCCCAGCGCCGCGGCCCACAAGCCCGTGCCGCCCAGCGGCGAGTTCCAGGTTTCGGTGAGAATCAGGCCCTTGCTGGCAAACCCGTCCGCCGGCGGCAGTCCGGAGAGGGCGAAGGCCCCGATCAAAAACACCCAAAAAACCAGCGGCATTTCCCGGCGGAGGCCGCCCATGCGGTAAAGGTCGTGCTCGTTTCGCAGCGCGTGAATCACGGCTCCGGCGGCGAGAAACAGCAGCGCCTTGAAAAAGGCGTGGGAGAGCAGGTGAAAGATGGCTGCGGCCCAGGCGCCGACCCCGAGAGCGAGGAACATGTAGCCGATCTGGCTGATGGTGGAGTAGGCCAGGACGCGTTTGATGTCGCGCTGGGCCAGGCCGCTGAAGCCGGCCAGCAGCAGCGTGGCCGCGCCGATGATCGCCACGGCCGTTTGCACCGGCGGCGCCAGCGAAAAAAGCGTATGCGTCCGCGCGATCAAGTAAACACCGGCCGTCACCATGGTGGCGGCATGAATGAGGGCGCTTACCGGGGTGGGGCCGGCCATGGCGTCGGGCAGCCAGACCTGGAGGGGCAACTGGGCGGATTTGCCGACCGCCCCGCCCAGGAGCAGGGCGCTGGCGGCGATGGCGAGGCCCGAACCGGACGGCCATTGCAGGGCGGCGCGCTCCATCAACTCCTGAATGCGCAGCGTGCCCAGATGATAAAACAGCAGGAACAAGCCCACCGCTAAGGCCGCGTCGCCGATGCGGGTGACAATAAACGCCTTCCGGGCCGCGCGCCCGTTCGCCGCGTCTTTGTACCAAAAGCCAATGAGCAGATAGCTGCACAACCCGACCCCCTCCCAGCCGAGGTACAACAGCACGAGATTATCCGCGAGCACCAGCACCAGCATCGAGCCGACAAAAAGGTTCATATACGCGAAGAACTGGCTGTAATCGGGTTCGCCGCGCATATAACCGACCGAGTAGAGATGGATGAGAAAGCTGACAAACGCCACGACCAGCACCATGACGAGAGCCAGGGCGTCGAGCTGGAAAGCGATGCCCGGGGCAAAACCACCCACCCGCATCCAGGTCCATAAGGTTTGCATGTGGTTGTGGCCGGCCGGCGGGTGAAGCAGGAAACTGGCGGTGACGAGGGCGGAAAAGCCGGCGGACAAACCAATGGAGCCGACTCCGACGGCGGCCGCTGTGGCGGGGCGCAGCTTCCGGCCGAACACTCCCAGCAGGGCGAATCCCGCGAACGGAAGGATTGGAATAAGCCATAGGAGTCTGAGCATGGTCAGCCTTTCATCCGGCTGGCGGCGTCCGCATCCAGCGTGTGCGCGTAGTGATGAAACTCAAGCAACAAGGCCAGACCCACCGCGACCTCGGCGGCGGCCATGGCGAGAATGAACAGGAACATCACCTGCCCGTCCGGCTGGCTCCAGCGGGAACCCGCGGCCACAAACACCAGGCCCGCCGCGTTCAGCATGACCTCGATCGAGAGCAGGATGAACAACAGGTTGCGCCGCGCCAACAGCCCGGCCAGGCCGAGGAAAAACAGCGCCGCAGCGAGGATCAAGGCATGTTCCATGGGCACCGTCGCCATCAGCCGCCTCCTTCAGGTTCCAACCGGCGGACCCGCCGGCCCAGGTGGAAAGCCCCCAGCAGGCCGCTCAAGAGCAATAGCGAGGCGAGCTCCACGCCCAAGAGGTAGGGTCCGAACAGGGCCAGGCCGACCGCCTTCGGACCGACCGTCGCGAAGCCGGAATCCCGACTGGCGCCGACGAACATAATATATACCACCGCGGCCAGCAGCGTCGCCGCGAGCAGCGCCGGGATCAGCCAGACACCCGGCCGCAGCCATTCGCGTTCCCGGGCGGCGGCGGCCTGGCCCAGGTTCAACATCATGACCACAAAGACAAACACCACCATGATCGCCCCGGCGTAAACGATCACCTCGAGCGCGGCCACGAACCGCGCGCCGAGAACAAAAAAGACCACCGCCACCGCCAGGAGGGAGACGACCAGATGCAGGAGCGCGTGGACCGCGTTGGCCCGGGACAGGGCGAGCACGGTGGCGATGATCGCGACGGCGCCCGCGAGATAGAAGACGACATTCATGGCAGCAGGCTCCGGAGATCGACGGGCGGCTTCTCGTGTTCGGATTCACCCTTGTCCTTGCCGCCGATTTTCACGCCGGCCACCCGGTAGTAATTGTAGCCGGGATATTTGCCCTGGCCGCTGATCAGCAGGTGCTCCTTTTCGTAAACCAGTTGGGGTCGCTGGTATTCGGACATCTGGAGATCAGGGGTAAGTTGGATGGCGTAGGTGGGACAGGCTTCCTCGCAAAAACCGCAAAAAATACAACGGGAAAAGTTGATTCGGAAGAACTCCGGGTAACGCCGTCCGGTTTCATCCTCGGTCGCCTGCAGTGAGATGCAGGCGACCGGACAGACCGCCGCGCACAAATAGCAAGCCACACAGCGTTCCCCGCCGTCGGGATCCCGCGAGAGAATGATCCGCCCCCGATAGCGCGGCGCCAGGGGAACCGGTTGCTCCGGGTAGAGAATCGTCTCCCGCTTGCGGAAGAGGTGGAGGAACACAACCCAAAAGGTTTTCAGCAAGCTCACCATCATCATCCCTTTCCTTGCAGCGCCAGCACCACGGCGCCGGTAGCCAGCAGATTGAGAAGGCTCAGGGGCAGCATGACTTTCCAGCCAAAAGCCAGCAACTGATCGAAACGCGGTCGGGGCAGCGAGGCGCGGAGCAAAACGAAAAAGCAAATAAAGCAAAACGTCTTGAGCAAAAACCAGACGATCGGCGGCAGTCCCGGCCCGAGCCATCCGCCAAAGAAGAGGGTCGCGATCATCGCTGAAATCAACGTAATGCCCAGGTATTCCCCAACAAAGAACATCCCAAACTTCATCCCCGAATATTCGGCATGGTAGCCGGCCACCAACTCGCTTTCCGCCTCAGGCAGGTCGAAGGGCAGCCGGCGGGTCTCGGCGATCCCCGCGACCAGAAAGATCAGCAGCCCAAAAAATTGCGGAATGCAGAACCACAGCCGCCGCTGGGCCGCGACAATTTCGCGCAGGTCAAACGATCCGGCAATGAGCGCCACGCCCATCACGGACAGGCCCATGAAGACTTCATAGCTGAGCATTTGGGCGGCCGCCCGGAGGCTGCCCAGCAGGGAGTACTTGTTGTTGGAGGACCACCCGCCGAGCACGACGCTATAGACTCCCAGCGAGGACATGGCCAGAAAGAAAAGCAATCCGATGTTGAGATGGACCACTTGAATGACCGGGGTGAAGGGAATCACCGTGAACGAGAGCAACACCGTGATCATGATGATCGTCGGAGCCAGCACAAACACCGGCTTATCGGCGAACGGCGGAATCCAGTCTTCCTTGGTGAAAATTTTGATCATGTCCGCCACCACCTGCAGCAGGCCAAAGGGACCGGTCCGATTCGGCCCGTAGCGATCCTGCCATACCGCCAGCAGTCGCCGCTCCAGCCAAATCAGGAAAGCGCTGATCGTCAGTGCCACAAGCAGCACCCCGATGAGGATGACGATGGCAAGAGCGGGCTCGGTCATAGCTTTGGCCTTTCAGGTCGCTTGGCGGGCGTCCGCCTCATTCCGGGCTTCCTTTCGTGATTTTTCCCCAGCCGGGCAGGGGCCGAACCAGCGGAGGCGTGATCCCCGCCGGCAGCGCGGCGACGCCGCGCGGCAATCCCGCCACCACCTTCACCGGGAGCGGCTCGGCCAGGCCGTCCATCGTCAAGCTCACCGGATCGCCCTCCTTCAATTGCAGCCGTTCGGCGTCCTCCGCGTTCAGCGCCACAAAGGGTTTAATCGCCAGTTCCGCGATTCCCGAACTCAGCGCGCTCAACTCTTCCGAGCCGAAGATGTGCCATACAGGAATCACCAGCCATTCCCCCGGACGCGGCGCAAATGGACGGGGAATCTCCGCGAAATAGCTGGTGGTGGAGTTGGCTGGCGGCTCGAGCAGCCGTCGGCCAGGGTCTCCGCCTTTGAGCGGGCCCGCGATCTCTTCTTGAAACTTATTCACCGCCTGGACGGAGTTCCAACCCGGCTGCCAGTACCGCGGGTTCAGCGGCGCGGGCGGGATTCCGTGAAAGCCCTCCATGGAGTGGGCCAGCGGAGAGTCGGGATCGGGCGGGGGTTTCGGCTCCTGCACGCTGACATTGGCGGTCATGGCGGTGCGGCCACTGTAGCGATGCGGTTCCCGGGCAATTTTTTGGCCAGCGATCCGAAAATCCGCCGGCGGCGCGATGTCGGCCACAGATTGGAGGAGGGGCAACGCGCCGGCCATTTCGACAGTGAGATCGTCGAGGTTGTGCCAGAGCGCGCCGGCCATCCGGGCAAGCCAGCGCCACGCGGGCTGGATTTCGCCGGCTGGCGCAAACACTTGAAAAAATCTTTGTGCCCGGCCTTCCTGATTGACCAGGGTGCCGCTCGCCTCGGCGAAGGTGGCGGCCGGGAGGACGACGCCGGCCTTTTCGGTCGTTCCGTTCGCCAGGTGGTCGAGCACGATTACCTGGCGGGCGCCTTCGAGCAGCGCATGGATTCGCGAGGCCTCGGCCCGCCGGAAGAGATCATTTTCCAGGACGATAATGGTGTCCGCCTGACCGCTGCCGAGAAGTTCGGCTGCGGCCTCCAGAGGCTCACCGCCCAGCAAAGCCAGCCCAAGGCTGTTGCACTCCGGGGCAGTGAAGCTCAAGCCGGCGGGGCGGCCGCCACGGCACAGCGCCCACGCCACATTCGCCGCCGCTTCGAGCAGCGCCCGGTTTCCGCAACTGGGCCCGGAAATGATCAGCGGGCGCTCCGCCGTCTTGAGGGCCTCGGCGATTTCGCCCGCCAGCGCCTGGGTTGCGGGTGGAAGCTCGGGAGGCTCCGGCGCCCGGGCATCCAGCGCCCGGGCCACTGCAAAGCCCAGGCGCGCCAAATCATCCGGCGCGGCATGATGGGTTTGGGTCGCGATGTCGTCCAAACGAGTAGGCAGGGGCGTGGCGATATAGCACGGACCCTTTTTGTCCTGGATCAGTTCCCGCACCGGGTAATCGCTCCAGAGGGGGATTTTGAACTGGGCGGCCAGCCTCAAAGGTTGCTGCCGCACCGTTTGGCGCAACGCCAGCGCCATCATGGGCGCCATGTTGGTCAGGTCCTCTCCCAGCACCAACACCGCATCGGAAAGTTCCACCTCGCGCAACGACGGCGTCCGCGCCGGTCCCTGACGTAAAATCTCGAGCTGGGATCGCAGCAATTGCGTCTCCCGCGCGGCCAACCCCTGAAAAAAACGCCCGGGACCGACCAGGCGGCGGAGAGCAAAGTTGTCCTCCAGCGAGGCTCGAGGTGAGCCGATACCCATGAGTTTTGAACGATCAGCCACCAGAGTCTCCAACCGTCGCCCCATTTCTTCTGTGGCGACTGGACGCAGCGGTTCGGAGGGTTGGGGACGCCAAAGCGGTTGGCGCACCCGGCGCGAGTCATTGACAAACTCGTAGCCGTGCCGCCCGCGATCGCAGAGGAAATAGCCGTTCACGTCGTGGTGGTAGCGGTTGCGGATGCGGCGCAGCATCCCGTAGCGCTCACCGGGAATGGTGTTGCAGCCGACCCCGCAGTGGACGCAAACCGAGGGCGCGGTTTGCAGGTCCCATTTGCGCGTGTAGTGCTGTCTGAAGGTCTTGTCGGTGAACACGCCCGTGGGACATACCTCCACCAGATTGCCGCTGAACTCGCTCTCCAGGACCCCATCCGTGTGCCGCCCGAAATAAACGAAGTCGTGTGGGCCAAAGACATCGAAGTCGCGCCCGCCGGCGTAGTCGCGATAGAACCGCACGCAACGGTAGCAGGCGATGCACCGGTTCATCTCGTGATTCACCAGCGGACCGAGATCCTGGTTGCGATGGGTGCGTTTGAGGAACCGAAACTCACGGTAATTGTGGCCCGTCATCACGGTCATGTCCTGCAAATGACATTCGCTTCCCTCGTCGCACACCGGGCAATCGTGCGGATGATTCACCATCAGCCACTCGATCACGCTGGCGCGGAACTGGCGGGCTTCGGGATCTTCAATCGAGATGCGGGTGTTGGGCGCCGCGGGTGTCATGCAGGCCATGACGATTTTGCCGCGGGTGTCCTTTTCATCCTTGAACTGTTTCACCGCGCACTGGCGGCAGGCGCCCACCGAGCCCATGGCCGGATGCCAGCAGAAATAAGGCAAGTTTAACCCCAGCGAAAGGCAAGCGTACAGAAGATTCTGGCCATCCGGCGCCTCGTAGGTCTCGTTGTCTATGAAAATCGTGCTCATGCGCCCCTGCCCTCCCTCCACGGACACCGCTTCTCGCCGATGTGCCGCTCGAAGTCCGCGCGAAACATTTTGAGGGCGCTGGCCAGCGGTTCCATGGCCCCGGGCGCCAGGGCGCAGAAGGTCATCCCCGGCCCGAGAAACTTCGTGTGCAGAGCCAGTCGTTCCAAATCCCGCGGTTGCCCCTGCCCTTCCTCGATGGCTTGGAGCACCCGCGCCGTCCAGGGCAGCCCGTCCCGGCAGGGGGTACACCAGCCGCACGATTCCCGGGCGAAGAATTTCTCAAGGTTTTGCACCATCCCGACCGGGCAGGTCTGATCATCGAGCACGACCATGGTGCCGGTGCCCATGCGGCTGCCGGCTTGCTGGACCGCCTCGAAGTCCATTGGCACGTCGAGGTGTTCCGGCCCGAGAAACTCCGTGGAGGCGCCGCCCGGGATGACGGCCCGGAACTGACAGCCCGCGCGCATTCCGCCGGCGTGCTCCTCCAGGATCTCGCGAATCGGCGTGCCCATCGGCAGTTCCCAGAGGCCGGGGCGGTTCACGCGTCCACTCACGCCGAAAAGCTTCGTGCCGCCATTGCGGGAGCGGCTCAATTTGCGAAACCATTCCGGGCCGTGATTGATGATATGCGGAATGTTGCAGAAGGTTTCGACGTTGTTCACCGTGGTGGGTTTGCCCCACAACCCGCTGACGGGGGGGAAAGGCGGCTTGGCGCGGGGCGTGGCGCGCTTGCCCTCGAGCGCGTTCAGCAACCCGGTTTCCTCCCCGCACATGTAGCGACCCGCGCTGACGTGCAGATGCATTTCCAGGTTCCAGCCCGACCCCAGTATGTTCCTGCCCAGATAGCCGCGGGCGCCGGCTTCCGCGATGGCCTGCTGCAGACGCTTTTCCGCCAGCTTGTACGCCCAGCGCAGGAAGATGTAAGCGATGTCCGCCTGGACAGCATAGGCCCCGATGATCACACCTTCGAGGAGTTGGTGCGGATTGCCCTCAAGCAAATAACGATCTTTGAAGGTGCCCGGCTCCATCTCGTCCGCGTTGGCTATAATATATTTGGGCCGCGGCGCGTCCGGGCCCATGGGGACAAAACTCCATTTCATTCCGGTATCGAACCCGGCGCCACCGCGCCCCCGCAAATTGGATTGGCTGACCGTCTCGGTCACCTGCTTGGGCGCCCACTCGCGCAAGATCTTGCGCAGCGCCTGGTAGCCCCCTGCCCGCTCATATTCCCCGATCTCGAGCATGCTCAAATCCGCCTTGATGAATTGGGTGAGCGGACGTTCCATGGCCTTCAGGGATAGCGCGCCAGGATTTCCTCCAACCGCTCCGGATCGACATCGCGGTGCAAGTCATCGTCGATCATCAACGCGGGGGCGTGATCGCAGGTGCCCAGGCACACAACGGGAAGCAGGGTGAATCGATTGTCGGCGGTAGTCTGGCCCATCTGGATCTGGAGCCGCTCGCACAGCGCCTGCCGGATTCGTTCGTAACCCATCACCCAGCAGGTGACGCTGTCGCAGAGCAAAATCACATGCCGGCCCACCGGACGGCGGAAGATCAGATTGTAGAAGGTGGCCACGTTGTCCAGTTCATCAGGGGTCATCCCCAGAAAGGCCGCCACCTCCCGCAGCGCCTCATCCGAGACCCATCCGCGGTGGCGCTGCACCACCTTGAGCGCCTCGATGCCGACCGCCCGCTTCTGCTCGTACCGGGGAAACTCGGCCTCAATTTCCCGCTTTTCCATTTCGTTTAACATGGTTGGAGGTGGGGTTGGAGACGGACGGGAAAGGGCCGCGCGAACCGATTTTGTGTGCTGTTGAAAGGTGTAATCATGTCATGCGTCTCGTTTCACGTTCAGCGGTCCACATCGGCCAGGACAAAATCGATGGCGCCCAGGATCGCCAGCAAATCGGGGATCATCACTCCGCGGCACAGCCGCGGGAGCATCTGCAGATGCGGAAAGGACGGGGTGCGGATCCGGCTGCGGTAGGACATCGTGTTCCCGTCGCTGATCAAATAATAGGTGTTGTTCCCTTTCGTCGCCTCGATGCCGATGCCCGCCTCACCCGGCGGAATCACCGGCCCCCAGCTTACGCCCAGAAAGTGGGTGATCAGGGTCTCGATATCGTGCAGCGTGCGCTCCTTGAGCGGCGGGGTGGCGAGCGGATGCACCGATTGGTATGGGCCGGACGGCATGTGCTCAACGCATTGCTCGATGAGGCGCAGGCTTTGGCGCATCTCGGCCACGCGCACGACTGCGCGGTCGTAGCAATCCCCGTGGTCGGCGGTGGGGATCTCAAACTCGAACTGATCATACCCGGAATAGGGCCGCTGCTTGCGGAAGTCCCATTCCACGCCGCAGGCGCGGAGACCGGGCCCGGTCACGCCCCACTCGATCGCCTCCTCTCTGGTGTAGCCGCCGATCCCTTTGGTCCGGGCTTTGAAGATGCGGTTTTGCATGACGAGTTTTTCATACTCGTCCAGCCGCGGCGGCAGATACTTCACGAAACCACGAAGCATCCCGTCCCAACCGCGGGGCAAATCCTGGGAAACCCCGCCGATGCGAAACCAATTCGGATGCATGCGGGCGCCGCAGATGGCCTCGACGATCTCGAAAGCCCGCTCGCGATCCGTGAACATGTAAAAGACGGGCGAGAGGGCGCCGACATCCGCCGCGAAAGTGCCGTACCACACGAGATGGCTGATGATGCGGAATAATTCGCTGAGCATGATCCGGATGACCTTCGCTCGCTCGGGCACCTCGATCCCCGCCAAACACTCGACCGAAAGCAGGTAGGCGAGATTATTCATGACCCCCGCCAGATAATCGACCCGGTCGGTGTATGGAATGTAGGTATGCCACGACTGCCGCTCGCCCATCTTTTCCGCCCCCCGATGGTGATAGCCGATGTCGGGCACCGCATCGACGATCTCCTCGCCGTCGAGCTGGAGCACAATGCGAAAGACGCCGTGGGTTCCCGGGTGTTGCGGCCCGAGGTTGAGGAACATGAAATCGGTCTCCCGCCCGTGGCGCCGCAGGCCCCAGTCCTCAGGCCTGAATTGCAGCGCCTCCAACTCCTCCGCCTCCTTTGCCCGAGGGAGCTGATAAGGCCCCATGTCCGTCGCCCGTGCGGGATGGTCTTTCCGCAACGGATGCCCGGCCCAGGTCGGCGGCATCAGAATGCGCCGCAAGCCCGGGTGCCCCTCAAAATCGATCCCGAACATGTCCCACACTTCGCGCTCGTACCAATCGGCCATCGGCCAGACGTTGGTGATGGAGGGAATCGCCGGGGTTTCCCCAGCCAGCGCCACCTTGAGACGCGCGTCGGAGTTTCTCTCAAAGGAGAGCAGATGATACACGACGGTGAAATCTCCCGGTGGTTGTCCCTCCCGGCGCTGGCGCAGCCGTTCATCAATGGCGGTCAGATCGTACAGCATCCGATAAGGGCGTTCCACTTCGCTCTTCAAAAAGGCCAGCATCTCCCGCACCCGGTCTTTGGGCGCCCAGAGCGTCGGAATACCATCCCGCGTCTTTTGCTCGCGCAGCGTGGCGTCGGGAAAGCGGCTTTGCAGTTCCTGGGCAATTTCCATCCGCCTCCTTACCCCGTTCGCGCCAGGCGACGCCTTCCTCCCCTCGCGCGCTTGCGCGCGCCTCGGGCCAGGCTTGCGGTGGCCGTAAGTTTCATCGCTTATACAGTGTCCGGCGTCCGGAGCGCGGTTGTCTGCTGCCGTTCGGATTGTTTGCGGTCTCGCAACGAGGGAGGGGCTTGCCGGATCACGCCCTGCGGCCCCACCACCCAACTCAGCGGACGCTTTTCGTTCCCCACCGCGTCGCGCAGCAGCAGGATCCCCTCCATGAAGGTGTCCGGCCGGGGCGGACACCCCGGCACATACACGTCCACCGGCAAAAATTTATCCACGCCCTGCACGACGCTATAAATGTCATACATGCCGCCAGAGTTGGCGCAGGATCCCATCGAAATCACCCAGCGCGGCTCCATCATCTGCTCGTAGAGCTGTTTGATGATCGGCGCCATTTTGATAAACACCGTGCCGGCGATCACCATCAGGTCGGCCTCCCGCGGCGACCCGCGGATGACCTCGGCGCCGAATCGCGCGATGTCGTACTTGCTGGTCAGGCTGGTGGCCATCTCGACATAGCAGCAGGAGAGGCCGAAATTAAACGGCCAGAGCGAATTCTTGCGGCCCCAGGCGACAAGATCCTGCAACCGCGAGAGCAGCAGAATGCGGCGGGTGGCCGCTTCCATGGGCTCTCCGGGCGTTTCCGCCGCGGGAGTGTTCGGTTTGGCTAAGGACCAGCGCATGATGCAACTTCAGGAGCTTCGGGGAGCAAAACGGACTCGGCGGGTTTCCATCCGAGAGCTCCCGTTCGCCACAAATAAGCCAGGGCGGCCAGCAGGACGCCGATAAAGAACAACGCCTCAAAGTAGCCGGGCCAGCCGGCTTCACGGGCCGCCACCGCCCAGGCATAGAGAAACACCGCCTCCAAATCAAAGAGCAGGAAGAACATGGCGATCAGATAGAACGGCGCCGCCGCGCGCAGGCGCGCGGACCCGGTGGGCAGCATGCCGCCCTCATACGGGAGGCCGGTCGCCCGCTCTTGATGGCGCTGCCCCAGCACATAAGAAATCCCCAGCATTGAGGCGACCACCAGCAACACCCCTCCGAAATAGGCGAGCAACGGCCACAACGGAGCCGCGTGGCTGGCCGAATTCAGTGGGCCCTCCAGTCGGTATGAAAGCTCCCGCGCGCATCGATCCGTTCGTAGGTGTGCGCGCCAAAATAATCCCGTTGCGCTTGAATCAAATTCGAGGCCAGCCGAGTTGTGCGACAGGTGTCGTAATACGCCAGCGAGGCCAGGAAGGCGGCCGCCGGAATCCCGAGTTGGATGAAGAGTTCAGCCGTCCGGCGCAAGGCCCCCTGCAGCGCGGAAAGCTCTCGCGCCAGCTCCGCGTCCAGCAGCAAATTCGAAAGCTCCGGCTGGGCTTGATAAGCCCCCGCGATTTTCTCCAGCAGCCGCGTGCGAATGATGCAGCCACCGCGCCAGATGCGCGCGATTTTCCCCAGATCCAATCCGTATTGGTAATGTTCTGAAGCCCCGTGCAGCAAGGCCATGCCTTGCGCGAAGGTCAATAGTATTCCCGCGTGCAGCGCCTGCCGAAGCTGATCCAACAGCACGGGACGGTCACCGTCAATCGCAATTTCCGGTCCGGCCAGCAGCCGGCTGCCCGCCGCGCGCGCGGCCTCGAAAGCCGAGAGTTCGCGCATGCCGACGGCCGCGTCGATGGTCGGCACCGGGACCTGCAACTCCAGTGCTTCCTGCGAGGTCCACATGCCGGTCCCCTTTTGCCGTGCCACCGGGAGAATCACATCGATCAGACGCTGTCCCGTCTGGTCATCCACTTTGAGAAAAATCTCCGCCGTAATCTCCAGTAGAAATCCCCCCATCGGGGTCTGGTTCCATTCCGCGAAGACCGCGTGCAGTTCATCGTTGGTGAGGCCCAGCCGCCGTTTCATCAAGGCGTAGCTCTCCGCGATCAACCGCATCAGGCCGTATTCGATGCCGTTATGCACCATCTTGACGTAGTGACCCGCCGCTCCGGGGCCGCAATAAGTTACGCAAGGCTCGCTCGCCGCGCGGGCGGCCACCGCCTCGAACATAGGCCGAACTTGCTCGTAAGCGTCCGGCGCCCCGCCAGGCATGATGCTCGGGCCGTGACGCGCGCCTTCGGCGCCGCCTGAAATCCCCACCCCCAGCAAGTGGATGCCTTCCTTTTCGAGCCGGGTTTGCCGTATTTGCGTGTCCGAAAAATGAGAGTTTCCACCATCAATCACGATATCCCCTGGCCGCAGGTGAGGCGCTAAATCCGCTAGCACCGCCGCCACCGCCCGCCCCGCCGGCACCAGCATCATGATCAGACGTGGAGTGCCGAGCGCGGCGAAGAAATCATCCAGACTCGACACGGCGGAGGCGGGTTGGCCGCCAGCCTGCCGCCTTAAGCTTTCGATCCTGGCCGGATCTTTGTCATAGCCGACCACTGGAAATCCATGATCAGCGGCGTTGAGCGCCAGGTTGCAGCCCATTACCCCCAGCCCGATCATTCCGAGTGGGCGCTTCTTTTGATTCATTTGCACCTTCAGAGATTGAAAGCCGCCATCCCGGCGCTTCCCGAAAGAATCTAGGCACTTCTTCCTCCGCCTCAATCAGGTGCATACCCCAAGCGTGACCAGAGCGATGTTTGCCGAATGACTCATCGGGCGGTCGGTCTGGCTCCCGTCCTGCGCCGGGACCGGCCGCGGATAATCATCATTTTGGTGACCGCTCACGGGCCGTTTCATCGCCTCGACGCGAGCGCGGAGGATATGTTTTGCCTCGTGGCTCGCGGCGAACTCTCGTGGAGCGCCTATCTGGGCCGGTTTATGGCGCCGGTTCTCCTTGGAAACGTTTTTGGCGGCGTGGCCCTGGTCGCCGTGCTGAACCATGCCCAGGTTACCTCCGGCAGCGAAGCCGAGCCGTGATGTCAGCCGCAGCGCGGGCTTGCGTCCCGAGCAAAAACGAACATCTTATCGGGCTTATGAGTATCAAGCCTTACGGTCCAAACACCCTGGCCCTGCACGCCGGCCAAACCGCCGATCCGGTCACCGGTTCCCGCGCCGTGCCGCTGTATCAAACCACCTCTTTCGTCTTCAAGAGCACCGAGCACGCCGCCAACCTTTTTGCCTTGAAAGAATTCGGGAACATCTACACCCGGATCATGAACCCCACGACCGATGTGCTCGAGCAGCGCGTGGCCGCCCTCGAGGGCGGCACCGGCGCCCTGGCGGTCGCCTCGGGCCAAACCGCCAGCGCGTTCGCGATCCTGAATATTACCCGCGTAGGCGATGAAATCGTTTCTGCCAACAACCTTTACGGCGGCACCTACCAGCTTTTCAACCACACCATGCCCAAGCTGGGGCGAACCTTCAAATTCGTGGATTCCCAGCGCCCGGAGGCGTTTCGCAACGCCATCACGCCGAAAACGCGGGCGATCTTCGCCGAAACCATCGGCAACCCCAAGCTGGACGTGCCCGATTTCCAGGCGCTCGGCCGCATTGCCGCGGAGGCCGGCGTGCCGCTCATCATCGACAACACTGTCGGGGTGGGTCTGGTGCGTCCCTTCGAGCACGGCGCCCACCTCGTCGTCGCCTCAGCCACCAAGTACATCGGCGGCCATGGCACCTCCATTGGCGGCGTGGTTGTGGACTCCGGGAAATTCAACTGGAACAACGGCAAGTACCCGGATCTCACCGAGCCGGATCCCAGCTACCACGGCCTGAGGTATTGGGAGGTGTTTGGCAATTTCCCCGGGCTGGGCAACGTGGCTTTCATCATCAAGGCCCGCGTGCAATTGCTCCGCGACCTCGGCGCCTGCATCAGCCCCTTCAACTCGTTTCAGCTCCTCCAGGGGCTGGAAACGCTGCCGCTGCGCGTGACCCGGCATTGCGAAAATGCCCTCACCATCGCCCAATTCCTCCAGCGTCACCCCTCGGTCAGTTGGGTGACCTACCCGGGCTTGCCCGATAACCCGCATCACGCCAACGCGGCGAAGTACCTCCGGGGCGGCTTCGGCGGCCTCGTGGGCTTCGGCATCAAGGGCGGCTTGGAAGCCGGCAAAAAATTCATCAACGCGCTTAAGCTGTTCTCCCATTTGGCGAACCTCGGAGACGCGAAGAGTCTGGTGATTCATCCCGCCTCGACCACTCACCAGCAACTTTCCGAGGCCGAACAGGCGGCGACCGGCGTTACCCCCGATTACGTGCGGCTCTCGGTAGGACTCGAGGACGCGGCGGATCTCGAGGCCGATCTGGATCAAGCGCTGCGGGCGGCCCGGACCCAGCCGTGAAAACCTCGCTCGTCGCGCGCCTGTGGCTCGGTTTGGCGCTGCTCGGACTCCCGGGCCTCGCCCCGGCCGAGCTCATTCTGGGCGATCCGCCCCGGGCGCCGGAAAACGTGTCCGAACTCCCCCGCGGACCGGCGGCGCTGGTGAATGGCGGATACAGCGTGGACACCGCCTCCCGCGAACGAGCGCGCGCATTCTATAACGCGATTTTTCTCAGTTCCGAAGGCGTGGCCATCGGCTCGACTGCCAACATCGGCGGTTGCGTTTCCGGGGACGAGAGCGCCGCCTTCCGCGAGGCGGTGCTGCGGCGCATCAATTGGTTCCGCGCCATGGCCGGGGTGCCGGCCAGCATCACTTTGAACCCCGGCTGGAATTCGACCAACCAGGCCACGGCGCTGATCATGAGCGCCAATAACAGCTTAAGCCATTTTCCGCCCGCCTCCTGGACTTGTTACACCAGCGCCGGCGACACTGGCGCTCAAAACAGCAATCTCGCCCTGGGCAGCAACGGCCCCGACTCCATCTCGGGCTACCTGGAAGATCCCTATGCCAATAACACCGCCGTCGGACACCGCCGCTGGCTGCTCTATCCACAAACCAAAATCATGGGAGTCGGCGATATGCCGGCGCAGGGGAACTATTCGCCGGCCAACGCCGTCTGGGTATTCGATGGAAATTTCGGCGGGCCGCGTCCGGCCACCCGAACGCCCTACGTCGCCTGGCCGCCGGCGGGCTATGTGCCGCAACGCGTGGTCCCCGTTCGCTGGTCGTTCTCGTATCCCGACGCCAACTTTAACTCCGCCACCATTTCCATGGCCAGCAACGGCGTGCCTCTCGCCGTCACCCGCGAGTCTCTCCAGCAAGGCTACGGAGAGAATGCGCTGGTCTGGTTCCCCTCGAACCTGGATCCCAACCAGCCGGGATCCTGGCCGTTCACCGGCAAGGACACCACTTACTCGGTGACCATCGCCAGCGTCCAGATCGGCTCCGTTCTCAGCAACTTCAGCTATACGGTGACCGTCTTCGACCCGGCGCAACCCGGCCCCGACACCGTGCCCACGGTCATCAGCGGCTCAGCCCAGCCTGGCATCGGCATCAACAATCCGTACGCGGTCTCCCCTTACACCAACGCCACGGGTTACCAATGGCGCTGGTTCAAACGCGCTCCGTTTACGTTCACGGACGGAGCGGAATCCGGCTCGGGTAACTGGATTGTTGAAACCGACGGTTCCTACTCTGTAATCACCACCGATCCGGTTTACGGCGGCAGTCGTGCTTTTCAATTGGGCCACCCCATGTCCTCTCTGCTCGCCCCCCCGCCGCGCATGACCCTGAAATCTCTGCTCTGGCCGGCGGCCAACGCCTCGCTCCAGTTTCAAAGCCGGTTGCTCTACGCCTCCTCCAACGAGTTCGCTCGTGTCCAGGCCTCGACCAACGACGGCCCCTGGTTCAACCTCTTTACCCAGGCCGGATCCAACGATTCCGGCGAACCCGCCTGGAACCTGCGCTCGATTCCGCTCGGCGGTTATGCCGGATCCACCCTGCGCATCCGGTTCAGTTACGACCAGCGCATCGGCACCTACTATCCCGGACCCTCCAGTATCGTCGGCTGGCACTTTGACGCCGTCACCCTTTCCAACTGCGAGCAGTTGACTACGGGCGACACCAATGCCGTGGCCGACCCCGGATTCTGGTTCAACCCCTCGCAGCCGGGCAATTATCTTCTCCAGGCCCGCCCCCTGATCTACACCGATTTTCCGCTCGAATGGGGGCCTCCGGCCAAAGCCACCGCTGTCGCCTATGTCCCGCCGCAGATCTCCGCCGCCAAAATCTCGCGGGCAAACAGCCAGATCCTGATCGACTTTTCGGTCGCTTCAGGCTCTTCCGCAAGCTTCACTTTGCTTTCTTCAACTAATCTGAGCGCCTGGCGCGCGGATGCCTCGGCGGTACTGGCGACCAATCCCAGCGCGCCCGCCGCCTGGCGCTTCACCACCGCGCCCGCCGCCAGCGCCCGCTTCTACCGCGTCCAAGCACCCTGAAGGAGAAGCCGGATGAGAGAGGATACGCCGCCGCTACCTGGGAATTCCCGGCGAATCCGGCAGGGCGTCGGCCTGGTCTTCGTGGCGGCTGGTTTGCTCAGCCTTTGGCTGATCGGGCGCAAGAACGAAATCCCTAAACCCGCCGCCGCGCCGGACTCGGCGCCCGCGGCGGCCGGTGCGGCCCGCGCCGCTCCGATAGGGCGTCCGCCGCCCGCGCCCGCCGATCAACCGCAACCCGTCTCGGCGGGGCGCAGGTTAATCCAGAAAACGATTCCTTACGGCGGCGGGGAGGGAGAAATTGGGATGCTCGCGCCGCCCGGCCAGACCCCGGTCGGCCCGGAATCCTACTCGATCTCACGTTCGGGAAAAATCCTGATCGCGGATCGGGTGAATCACCGGGTTGCCTTCTATGACTTGAATGGTAACCATCTCCGGAACCTTGACATGACGGGCATTACGATCAACGACCTGACCGTCGATCAACACGAGCGGCTGTACGTGTACGAGCAGGTTTCCCGCACGTTGCGTCAATTCGACGCCGCCGGCCAGCCCGTCGCGACACTGCGGCTCGATCCCGCGGATCTCGAAACGCGCGGATATTTTCACGTCATCGGCGAAGGCGTATATTTTGCGGATGCCGCCGCCCGCGACATCCTCGTTGCCAGCCTCGACGCCCAAGGCCGCTTGATCCCCGCCGATCCCGCCGCCGAACGCCGCGCCGACGGCATCCACGGGGAGAGCGGCCGCATTTTTTCGGTGCGCGCCGGAAAGTTTGAGGCGATGCAAATCCAGATCCACACCCGTGAATCGCCCGCGCAGCGGGTGAATTTATCCATGCCGGATCTGCTCTCGGCCCGTTTTGCGGGCGAGGATGACCAAGGCCGTTTTTACGTGCAGGTGGAACGGTGGGAGAATGACGCGGTGGCTCTCGAAGTGCTCGCTTTCAGCCCCGCCGGAGAGGTTCTGGGCGCCACCCCGCTGCCGGAAAACGACTACGCCCTTTGGACCACGAAGCTGGTCGAGGTGACGGCGGGCGGCGCGCTGGTGCAATTCCTTCCGCGGGAAGATCAGGCGCGGATCAATGTATTCGCGGAATAGCCTTCGAAATAAACATGGGGAAACCAAAGCAAAGTGAACGCCGCGACCGGGGAGGGAGGGCGCGCGCGCTGGGGACGGCGGTGTTGTTGGCGCTAAGTCTGGCCCCACCGCCAGCCGCGCGGGCCTGGTCTGGCGTCGCCTGGGGAGCCATCACCCGCGACACCATCCGGACCAACGCCGACTTCATGATTGACCAGACCTGGTCGCCCAAAAAGTCCTTCTCCAATTTCCAGGTCGGCACCACCTATCAACCTTATCAGCAGGGCGTCACCTATAAAGGAGTGGCCTACAGCCAGAATAATCCCCAGGAGAACTGGCCGGAGTTCCTGGCGCTCGTCAACAACACCGCGGGCGGCGAAGTCGGCTATGGCAACGACTGCTCCGGTTTCGCCAGTATTTGCTGGCAACTGACCGGGCGCAACACCACCGCCACCTTCGAGAGCCGGCTGGGGACTTACTGGACCAGCCTCGGAGCCGTCGGCTCGGCGGCCACCACTCCGCTATTATCCGGCGACGCGCTCAACCGGGCCAGCAGCCATATCATTCTCTTCTACAAATACGAATCCGGCGGGCTGCGCTCGATGGAACAAACCCCGGATAACGCCCAACGCCGGCTTTGGTCCTACAGCTCGCTCGCCAATTACCGTCCGATCCGCCGTGCGCAAATCAACGAGGCGCCCCAGGCTCCCACTCTGGTAACGGACGGCCTTAGCCGCGTCGTCGATGCGGGCCGTCCCCTGGCCCTCACGATCGCGGCCACCAGCCTCAACGGCAACCCCGCCTACCAATGGCAGCGCAGCGGAACCAACCTCCCGGGCGCCACCTCGAGCACTCTGGCTTTCGCCGCCGCTCAGCCCGCGCTTTCGGGCGACTACGTCTGCGTCGTGGCGAACGCCTTCGGCAGCGTCACCAGCCGGGTGATGTCCGTCACGGTCGCCCCGCCGCAAACCACCGTCTTTTTCGATCCTTTGGACGCCGACACCTCGGCGAATTGGACTCTTAACCAAAGCTCCGCCGACACCCGGGTGACTTTCCATTACGATTACACCACGCTCGGCATTCCGGCCGCGCCGCACTCCAGCGGCGGTGCCGCTCGCGGACTCAAGCTCGAGGCCAATCTCGCCTCAGGCGCCGCCGCCGCGGTTTCCCTCTCGCCTAAAAACCAGGCGTTCAGCGGCGATCACCGCCTGCGTTTCGATTTTTGGATCAACGCCAACGGCCCCTTCCCCGAGGGCGGCGCCGGCTCGACCGAACACCTGGCTGCCGGCCTGGGGACCTCCGGTAATCGCGTCCAATGGGCCGCCGCAGGCAGCGCCGCCGAGGGATGCTGGTTCGCCGTGGATGGCGAGGGCGGCGCCAGCGACACCTCGGCCACCTCGGGCGACTTCTGCGCCTTCCTCGGCCCCGTTTTGCAAAACCCCGCCGGGGGCTGTTACGTAGCCGGGATAGACGCCAACGCCAAAGGCAACGGCCATGCCTATTACACCGGCGCCTTTCCCGGCGGAACGACGCCTCCCGTCGCCCAGCGAAACGCCCATGCCCAGCAGACCGGCGCGCTCGCGCCGGGCACCGTCGGTTTCGGTTGGCGCGAGGCGATCATTGCCCGCCGCGGCGATACTGTCGATTGGTCCATCGACGGCATCCTGCTGGCGCGGATGACTAATGTCTCCTTTGCCGGCGGCAACGTGTTCGTCGGCTACTGGGACGCCTTTGCGTCCATCTCCGATAACCCCAGCCTCAGTTTCGCGCTGGTCGCCAACGTCCGCGTGGAGGTGCCGGCCGGACCTCCGGTGGTGTTAAATTCTTTCGGATTCCGGGACGGCTGCTTCGAGTTCGGAGGCGACGCCGCCCCGGGCCGCTACAGCATCGAGGCCAGCCCCGATTTGGCGCATTGGATCGAAGTCACCAACTTCATCCACCGCGGCGCGGGGTTACTTCACCGTTACCCGGCCGCGAGCGCCTCGCGGCAGTACTTCCGCGCGCGCCTCTTGCCATAAACGCCGGCTCGAACCGGTCACCTTCTCCGGCTCCAGCCAAATTCGCTCTCGAACTGGTGATACAGGGTGCCGAGCAGGCGCATCGACACCACCAGCAGGTAAAGGCCGGCCAGGCTCGACAGCCCCACCGCGAGGAATTTCGGCAGCACCAGCCCCAACAGCGCGTCACCCCAGAGCCGCTGGGCGTAGAACAGGGCGAACACCAGCACCGCGGCCGCATAGTGCTTCGGCGCCCTCCACATCGAGGGCGCCACGAGCATCGGGTTCAGCGCCGCCACCGTGTCGAAATTCGCCACCGCCATAAAAGCCATTGGAAAATACGCCACTGCCAGCGCCTCTCCCGTCAGTTGCCAGGCCCAATGGTCCCCCGGCGCGAACAGGGCGATTAAAAACGCGGGCAGAAAACAGACCGCCACGGTCGCGATCAGTTGGAGAAACGGCGACAGAATGTCCGCGCCGAAATCGGTGTACTCCGGCCAGTCCGGCAGCTTCCGCTCTCCCGCGCAAGAACTGGTCAGGATATTCCGCAGGTACGAGGTGAAATAACCCGTTCCGAAAACCACAATAATGACCACCGCGATGGCCCCGAACAACCCCGCAAAAGCCGCCAGGTATCTCGCGGCCCGGAGCAGCCCATAAAGCAGCGTCCCCCCGGCCAGCAGCATCACCCCGTCCGCCACGAAAGGATACCTGAAAGCAGCCCAGAACCACCCCGCGAAGCTGACCTCCTCGATGGAAAGCGGTTCGGCCTGGATCGTCACCGCTTCACACGCGACACGGCAAGTTCGGCAAATCCTCCCTCCCCTTTCTCCGTCCGCGTGAGTATCCACGCACAAATCGCAAAACCCGCGACCGCATTGCGGACAGCGAAACCGCGCCCGCAGGCGAGGATGCGAGAGACAAAACCGGCTCGGCGGATTTGCGGCCACCGGAGCCACCCCAGCCGTGCTCGCTCCAGCGCCGGAAACCACCTCCAGCCGAATGCGTCCGCCCGCCGGCGCCAAGGGTTCAACCGGGTCATGCTCGAAACGCATCCGAATCTCCCCCAGCACGAGCTCGTCTCCCGCACGCAGCCGCGACCGCGTCACCCACTCCCCGGCCACCATCGTGCCCGCCGCCGATCCGCTGTCTTCCACCACCACACCGTCCTTGTCCACCGTTACCACACAATGCGTGTCCCCCACCGATTCGTGGTCAAGCACGACCGAACTGGTCTGGGCGCGTCCAATTGTGTTAACACCCGGCTGAAGTTCCGCCGTCCAGGCAGCCTCGGTTTCGGGGTTGATCACGAATCGCGCCATCAGCCTGAGTACCTGGCGGCAATCTAGCGTGCGCGTCCCCAGTGGCAAGCCCTATTACCGCGAGTGGCGTAAAGCAACTGGACTCGTCCACTTGGCGCCCCAGGACAAACTGTGGCTGCGGGCAGGTCGCTCTGGCCGTTAGAGTTCCTGCAAAAGCTTCTGCCAAGCCTGCCGGTGTCGCGGCTGCGTGTTCCAGTTGTCCAAGTGCTCCCCCACCTTCTTGAGGAAGGTGTTACGGATCGGCTCGCCGCCGATCGCGAGAACGCTTCGTGCCAATTCGAAGAAGTTAAACTTGTCTTCAACACTTCGAAAAACTGCCTCCTTGATAATCAGCGACTTACAAAAGCGAGATCGGGTCTTGGCACTACATTTCCGCAGAAAAAATCGTATCTTTTCCCTTGCCTCTGATGGGGGGGGCGTACGCTACTCTATCGTGAATGGCAGCCCCATGGTGGGGCTACCTGAGTAGTTACAATCTATGAAGAAACTGCTCCGCTCCCTGGCACTATTCATTGGCTCTAGCCTCTTGTCGTTCGCGGTTCTCGCCGCCGAGGACCGCCCCAACTTCCTCGTCTTCCTCGCCGATGATCTCGGCTATGCCGACGTCGGCTTTACCGGCGGCAAGGACATCAAAACGCCCAACCTGGACAAGCTTGCCGCCGCCGGCGCGCGCCTCGACCAGTTCTATGTCCAACCGCTGTGCTCGCCCACGCGGGCCGCGCTAATGACCGGCCGCTACCCGATGCGCTACGGCCTCCAGGTGGGGGTCGTCAAGCCTTGGGAAAAACGCGGCCTGCCGCTGGAGGAACGCCTGCTGCCGCAAGCGCTCAAGGAGGCGGGCTACACGACGGCCATCGCCGGCAAGTGGCACCTGGGCTGTTTCGAGCCCGCTTACCTCCCCACTGCCCGCGGGTTCGATCACCAATACGGCCACTACTGCGGCGCCATTGATTACTTCACGCACGACCGCGACGGCGGGTTCGACTGGCACCGCGACGACCGCATTTGCCGCGACGAGGGCTACAGCACTCACCTCATCGCCCGCGAAGCCGCGCGCCTCCTCCGCGATCAACCCGCCGGCAAACCTTTCTTCCTCTACGTCCCCTTCAACGCCGTCCACGCGCCCCACCAGGTGCCCGAGAAATACATCGCCTCCTACGCCGGCCTGCCCGAACCGCGCCGCACCTACGCCGGCATGGTCGCCGCCATGGACGAAGCCATCGGCCACGTCCTCGCCGCCCTGGACACCCGCGGCTTCCGCACCAACACTCTCGTCTTCTTTTCCAGCGACAACGGCGGCCCCAGCCCCGGCCGTGTCACCGACAACGGCCCCCTCCGCGCCGGCAAGGGCACCGTCTATGAGGGCGGCACCCGCGTCTGCGCCTGCGTCGCCTGGCCCGGCCGCATCAAACCGGGCACCACCATCGCCCAGCCCTTCCACATGGTGGACTGGTATCCCACCCTGCTGAAGCTCGCCGGCGCCTCCCTCGACCAGAAGCTGCCGCTCGACGGTCGTGACATCCTGCCCGCACTCACCCAGGGTAAACCCTCCCCCCACGACGAAATCCTCCTCAACACCACCCCGCGCGGAGGCGCCATCCGCGTCGGCGATTGGAAGCTCGTCCTCAACAGCGCGGCTGGTGTCGGCGAGGAGAGCCAGGCAAACCTTGCGCCCACCCCGCGCAAAAAGAAGAAGCTCGCCCAGAAAGCTCAGCCGCCTGCCGTCGAACTCTTCAACCTCGCCCAGGGCCTCTCCGAGAAGCACAACCTTGCCGCCGAGCAGCCGGACAAGGTCAAGGAACTCCGCGCCCGCTACAACGCCTTGGCGAAAGCCGCCGTCACGCCACGCAACCAGCCGCAGACCGCCGATTACAAAGCCCCCAAAGTCTGGGGCGAGAAAGACTGACCTTATGACACTCTCACCCGTTAGGAGACTGTCGGACTTTTTTCGAGCAAACTTTGTGGTGAGTTGAACCGGGCGATGGCGACGGTGGTCAATGATGGCATCATGGCACACCGTTTCCAGGACACCGACCGCAAGACCCCATTGCTCCTGCCCCCGGACCTGCGCGACTGGGTAGCAGAAGATGATCTGGTCCACTTCGTCATCCAGGCCGTCGAGCGCTTGCCGCTCTCCACCTTCGCAGTCAACCACAAGGGTTGCGGCGACGAGCAGTATCCGCCGCACCTGATGCTGGCGCTGCTCATTTACTGTTACGCCAACGGCCTCTTCAGTTCCCGCCGCATCGAGCGGGCCACCTGCCGGGACATCGCCGTGCGTTACCTCACCGCCGACACCCATCCGATCACGACACGATCTGCACCTTCCGGCGGAACAACCTCGAAGCCATCGCCGCCGCCTTCGTGGACGCGCTGCAACTGGCCCAGGAACTCAAGCTGCTCAAACTCGGCACCGTCAGCCTGGATGGCACGCACATCCAAGCCAGCGCCTCCAAGGACAAGAACGTCACCTACGAACGCGCCCAACAGTTGCGCACCCGGCTCAAACAGGACGTGAACGAACTCCTGCAACAAGCCGAACACGCCGATCAGAAGGACGAGGATCCGCAAAAGCTGCCCCAAGAAATCGCCCGGCGCGAAAAGCTGCTCCAGAAGATGGACGCCGCCTGCGCGCGCCTGGAACAGCGGGCCCGCGAACGCGCCGCCGCCGAGCGCGCCGATTACGAGCGCAAAGTGGCCGCGCGCGAGCAACGCGAAGGTTGCGCCAAAGGCCCCACGCCCAAGCCACCCAAAGACACGCCCGAGCCCGACGAGCAGATCAACCTCACCGATCCGGACGCGCGCCTGATACGCAAAAGCAAACGCGAGGGCTACACCCAGAGTTACAATGCGCAGGCCGTGGTGGACGCCGGCGCCAGCCGCTTGATCGTGGGCCAGCGCGTGAGTGATTGCCCCAGCGGCGCGGGCCAGTTGGAGCCGGACTTGCAGAGCATTCCCCAAACGCTGGGTCAGCCCGCCCAAGCCCTGGCCGACTGCGGCTATGTGGACAAGGAAGTGTTTCAACGCCTGGGCGAGCAACGTCCGGAGCTGGACCTTTACGTGAGTGTGCATCGCGAAGACGCGCACGCCGAGCGGCGCTACGACTATCGGCCGCTGGAGCGGATCAAGAAACCCAAGGCGATCAAAGACCCGGTGCTGTTGGCGATGGCCGCCAAACTCAAGACCCCGGAAGGTAAAACGATTTACCGCCAGCGCGCCTGCACGGTCGAGCCGGTGTTTGGGATCATCAAGGCGGCGCTGGGCTTCCGGCAGTTCCTGATGCGCGGGATGAAGAAAGTCAGCGGCGAATGGAATCTGGTGTGCCTGGCCTACCATCTGAAACGGCTGCACCGGCTGGGCGCGGGACTGAAACCGGCGTGGGCGGGCTGAAAGCAGGGCCGACGGACCCCAAACCGGAGACTTTGCCTGCGGAGGTCATCGCTGGCCCGCCCGGGAGCGTCCGACTTCATCCGGTCGTCCGCCCGTTCAAAGACGTTACCCCAACCGTTCGGGCCGCTTTCGGCACACCATTTTCCGGCACTTGAGCCAAGTCCGACAGTCTCCTGTGGGATGGCTGTGTGAAATCTACTCAAAAACGTAACCAAAAATGGCAAGAAGATGCCAGAAATAGATTTGCCGCGAAATAGCGGCATGTGATAAGACACACCCGTATCGCGGCAAAACGTATGTAAAACGACAACAACAACTTTGCGGTAGCTCTGGCTACCAGTCTCCACCGAAAACGACCAAATTCTGCACCGAGACAAAGCCAGGCACGCGCCAGTCGGCGCGGCCTGTGCGCTTGTCTCGGTGGGCACTTGGTCGTGCCTCGGTGGAAAGTGCGCAGGTTCGCGGCCTTTTCTTTTCCGGGGAGCAGCAAAGGCAACCAAGAAAGAAGCGCAAAATGAAAAAGCAAAGAACATGGACAGAATCGTGGGCCGTTTGCGTAGCTGTTTTCATCGGCTTGGGGGTGCTGTGCCAAGCCGGTGCGCAAACGACAAGCAAGGAGGTCGTCACCGAGGATGACGACTACTACATTGAGTGGATCATCCCGGAAATGCCGCCGTATCCGCCGGTGGTGATAGACGGCAAGGTGATAACGTGGGAAGAAGCGTTCGGGCCGTTGCCCAAGCCCGAACCAATCGCAGTCAAGCGACCAAAACACCCGAAACCGCCCGAGCCATACGATCCGCAGAAGCAGTGGGTGGAAATCAAGCGCAAGCTTGCACCGTGGATGACCGAGGAGCAGTTGCGGGCCGCGCCCGCGAAGACTGCCGCATTGGAAGTTGCTCAACGCCGGGCGACGCTCAAGGGCGGATTCGTTCCCAAGGTTGACCCGGCGCTGCTTCAGGCCGAGACAAAGAAGCTGAAAGACAAGTCCAAAGCGCAGAACAAGTCCGGTGGGGGCGATGGCCCGATGCCGATGGGTGGCGGCGAAGGAAACGGGCCGGAGGAGGATGGAGGTGGAATCCCCACACTGCATTTGGTCGGCGTCACCTTTACAAACGACGCTTTTGGCGATTACACCGTGTACAGGTTGTGGGTTACCGACGCGCCCACCGACCAATGGTTCGAACTGTATGTTGCCGACGACTTAAATCCGAACCATTGGATACTTGGGCATTCTGGTTTGCCAGAAAGCGGGTTCGGCACATCACTTCAAGAGTATTTCATCTTTGCCAACGGTCATCCCCAGCAGGGATTCTTCCGAATGTTCGCATTTCAGGATTCCGATGGTGACGGTTTGACCGACGGAATGGAAATCGCTGTTTTCAAGAGCGCTCCAAACAATCCTGACTCCAGCTTCGGGCGTGATGCCAATGGCGATGGACAGCCCGATTTTCCCAACCGTGGCGGAAACTGGATAGTGGACGGCGACGAGGACTTCGATGGGGATGGGATGAGCAATCTCAAGGAACTGTGGATGGGCACAGATCCACTGGTCGCGCAGGACTACGTGACCGACAGCGACAGCGACGGCCTGCCAGATTGGGCGGAATACCTGATCTGGATTTGGCAAGGCATCCCAAATCCCGACCTGCGCGATGACTCCGACGGCGATGGCGTGGACAACTACACAGAACTGGCCGTGTTCACCGACCCCTCGTGGCCGGATGCGGTCTATGGCTATTGGAACTTCTACAACCTGCCGGACGCGCGCAGATCGTTCACTCTCACACCAATCACCATCCAGCATATCGCTTCCACCAACGCAGCGAGCACGAACGACCTGATCTACGACAATGCCGGGACGCTGGGAAGTTACCTGCACCTGGAGGTGCGGCGCAACGAAGATGCCAATGGTGATCCGCTGCCGGGCTATGATACGATTCATTTTGGCGGTAGCTTCCTTTCCCCGCCGGGCGGCATGTTTATGGACATGCTCGTTGATGGTGTCGAGCCGGGCGATGCCTATATCCCTTGGGGCGACCTGTTGTGGACCACCACCGGTTTAATCGCAGACATTTGGGACGAGGCCAAAATATCGGATGCCATTGACCAACTGAACATCCAGACCATCTATGTTCTTCAGCAGCGCTCGATGTTGCGGACAGTTGTCCGGCTGCGCGAGTTGCAATTGGCGGTTGATGTGACTGACGCCTCCACAGGCACACAGATGCGATTACGAACAGC
>JBDHQH010000115.1:0-11950 GCA_039806935.1 Verrucomicrobiota bacterium | reverse complement strand
GGGAGGCAAACCGTCATCGCCAATGGCTTCCACCGGGCAGCCTTCCTTCGCTTCCTGGGCCTGCTTCAATTCCTCCTCCGTCTCCGGCTGGTGAAATACAATGCTGAATCCGCCATCCTCGTCGCGCTTGAAAACCGTGGGAGCGGTTTCCCGGCAAAGGTCGCAATCAATGCAGTTGGAGTCCACGTACCATGCCCCCGGAGCGTTCTGCTCCAGCCGACTATTCTGATCCGCCATACAATTTCTTTCGTTCTTACAAGGAATCTTGTCGCCGGGCCTGGGCGGCCCAACGAATTCGTGCGTCCGCTCGGGCCGGCGTATTGGCATGATCACTCGTTTCGACTTCTGATTGAAATGCATTATTTTTAGCGTATTGATGAGTGTCGTGAATCAATTACTGGCCGGACCGCCGTTCGATCTTTATGAGCTGAAGCTATTTCGCCTGGTGGCTGAAGCGGGCTCATTCACGCGGGCGGCGGAGCGCGCGGGTCTGACTCAAAGCGCCATGACCCGGCAGATTCATGGGATGGAAGAGCGGTTGGGAGCGGCGCTTTTTGAGCGCACCACCCGGCATGTGGCGCTGACGCGCGCCGGCCGGCTCTTAAGCGAGCGGGCGGAGCCGATTCTAAAAGCCGCCAATGAACTTTATCAGGAACTGCGGGAAGCCTTCAGCCGCCTGCCGCCGACGCTGCGGGTGGGGGTGGCCCGGAGCATCGGCCTGGCGTACCTGCCCGGGTACTTTTTCGCCTTCCACCGCCGGCACCCCGAGGTGCAATTGCAGGTGGTGCAACGCAACAGCCGCGAGATTGTCCAGGCGCTGGATTCCGGTGATCTGGACGCGGGGCTGATTTGCCCGCCGCCAAATCTTCCACGTTCCCTGCGCGTCACCCAACGTTTTACGGACGAATTTGTGGCCATTTTGCCGCCGGGGGCGAGCCTCCCCGCCGGCGTGGAGACCATCCAGGATCTGGTCAGCCAATTGCCGGGCCAAAGATGGTTGATGATCGAGCGGGAAAGCAACACCGGACGACACCTGAATCGATGGTTGAAGGAGCAGAGCTGCCCGATTGAGCCCGGGATGGAACTCGATAGCTTTGACGTCATCGTTAATCTGGTGGCTCTGGGGCTGGGCGCCAGCCTGGTGCCTCATCGGGTGTTGCCGCTCTACGAGCGGCGGCGCTCGGTGCAACGACTACCCATGAAGCCGCGGTTCAGCCGGGAACTCGCCGTCGCCGTTCGGCGCAACCGCGTCGCTCCGGAGCCGCTCCGCTCTTTTCTCGAGAGCATCTTGTTCTAACACCTGGGGACGCCCCTCGGCCTGATTCCGCAACACCCGCGGTTTCTTCTCCGGCTCAGCGTGGGGCGGCTGCCACATTTTGGAGCCGCCAGAGCAGGAGGTGGGCGCCGGTTGGGGGTTCCACCGGGCGGCTGCCGGCCCTTGGGCGTGCCGACGAGGCAGCTCACCTTGGGATCGCCTGGCGCGGTTCCTCCAGCACGGCGGCGGCGGGAATGCCGCGGTCCCTCACCCCGATGCGGGTGTGGTATTAAGGCGTCACGCCGGCGTGGACCGCCTCGAGCTCCCACGCGACCTCGCAGGGAAGGGCGGGGGTCATCTGGGCGACACACACCCGGGCGGAGGTGAGGTGTCCATATTTCGCGGAGAACTCCGCCGCCTGGACCGATAGATCCAGTTTGGCGGCCTGGGGCTTGAGCCGGAGGACGCCTTCCGGCAGGCGGATGAGGAAGGCATCCTCGCAAACGCGCGCCTCCGCCGCGGGAGGCAGATGAAAGCGCCATTGCAGCGGATGACGGCCGGCGCCGGTCAGCCGGTCTCGAAGGCGCAATTTCTCCGGGGTCAACTCCACCTCGCGGCGGTGGGCCACGCCCGCGGCGGCGGCGCGAGTGGCGGCCCAGCCCGCGCCGGCGCGCCAGGCGGCGGGATAGGCTTTGTCCCGTCCGCGCAAGCGGAATAAATCGGGACCGGGACGGCGCTGTTCCTGGCCGGCCACGATTACGGTATTATGGGCGAAGGTGGAGCGAAACCGTTCGCGGACCGCGGGGTCGCCGGTGTAGATGCCGGTGCCCGGATCCACGATCAAAGGCTGCCCGCGCCAATCCACACAGATCGAAAAATCGTCATTGTGAGCATGCGCGCCCTGTCCGCGCAGGCCGACGCCGCCGAAATCGACCGCCACGGCAAAGTCGCCCGCCCGGCGCACCCACCAGCCGCTTTGAGGATAAAAGGCTTCGGCTCGGGAGGCCGCGGGCAACCCGAGCGCGGCGGCCAATTTCAGCACCAACCCGGCGCGGGGCAGGGGGCTCATTTCGTCCAGCGCCAGCACCCGGCCGCTGTCGTCGTCACCGAGGGCAAACACGTCACCGCTGGCGTCGCGAAAATCCGCGATCACCTGGACCATTTGCGCCAGGCGCTTTTCAGCGGGGACGCTCCAACTCCCGCCGGCGGCCAGGCGAAAGAGCAACGCCATTTCGGTCACGTAAGCGTGATACCGAAGCGAAGCCTCGTTCAAGCCGCCATCGGCGCGGGTCTGGCTGAGCAGCGCGCGGGGGAATTCTGCGACGGCCAACCGCTTCCACCCCTGGGCCTGGGAATCGGCTGGAAAGCTGGACCCCACCACCAACAAGCCGAGCAAATCCGCGAGGTAATGATTGGAGGGAATGAGCCGGGCTTCCAGGCGTTGATGGACAGCGGCGCCGTGCCGCCAAAGGCGGCGCGCCCACTCGCCGGGGCCCAGCGCCTCGGCCAACGCGCCGCCGAGCAGCGTATCCGCAAACGCCTGGTTCACCGCGCGGATCGCCACTTCCATGGCGCAGGTCCACACCGGTCCCGAGCGATCCTCCGTGGCGGCGCTCCACCGCCGCAGGAAGGCGGCCGAGGCCGGGAGGGAGGCTTTTCCCAGCGCGGCGGCGCCGGAGAACAGCGGGTAGCCGCGGCTATATTCCCAGGCCAGCCGGGTGTCCGCCCGCAAGCCACGCTCTCCGCGGGGCGGCCCGCGGCGGCAGCTCTCGAGCAGAAAGGTCTCGTCGAACTCCACGCCAAACACCCGGTGAAAGGCCGGAAGCTCCCGCCGCCAGGGCACTCCATCCAGCCAGGCGCGCAAGGAGTTCTCCCAGTGCCGCGGGTAATCCGCCCGCCCCAGCCCGTCCGGGAGGGCGGCCTCGGCGGCGCCGCCGGCTCCCAGGCGTTCCCGAATTTTGCGCGCCAGCAGCTCGGGACGCCGCGCCAGGGGCGAGGAAAGAAAAGCGGCGAGCCGGCTCATGGGCTGACTCGGGCCTCGTCGAAAAGCCTGGCAAGTTGCCCGACCGCGGGATCCGCCGCGAACCGCCGGACCTCGGTCTCGGCGAAGTCCCAGGCGCGCCCGGACGAGGCAAACTCATTGAGTTCCGCCAGCGCGGACGCGATCCCTTCCGGATCGTGAGCCCGGATCAGGCCGCCCCGGCAGCGCTCGATGATTTCCGTCACCTCGCAGGGGTGCGCCAGGGCGAGCATGGGCACGCGCGCGCCCAGGGCCTCGAAGAGTTTGCCCGGGATATGGATGGTGTCGTGGGGCGCCTGAATCAGGAGGGTCGCGTGGCTGGCCAGGAGTTCGCGCAACGCCTGGGCGTGCGGGAGCTGCCCCAGAAAATCGATGTAGTCTCGCGCGCCGGTCCGGTCGAGCGACTCTTCGAGGCGGTCGATGCCGGTGATGCTTCCCGCCCAGCGGAACCGGAACTGCGAGGGCGAAAGCCGCGCGCGCCTCACGAACAAGGCGAGCCCGGCCAGAAAATTCTCGGGGCTGCGATTGCCGTACATCGCCCCGAGATAGGAAATCGTGAAGGGCCGTCCTGGCGCCGGCGTCTCGCGCGGGGGGTATTCCTCGGGATCGAAGAAATTGTGGTTCAACGCCACCGGGTGTTTGAGCAGCGGCGCGTACTCTTGCGCCAGATAGTCCGCGATCCCGCGGCAGACGGCCGAGACGCGACCGGCCTGGCGCAGCACCTTTCGCTCGAGGCGCTGATGCAGCCAACGGTGAAAGGGAGTCGGTTGGGTGACGTGGTAGTAGGGGTTGCCGGTCCAGAGATCCCGGTACTCCACCACGCAGGGCACCCCCGTCTCGCGCGACAGCCGCGCAGCCACCAGCAGGCCGGTGCGCGGTTCCAGAGAGGCGAAAATGCAATCGAATTTGCGCGTCCGCATCAATTGCCGCCCGCGCCGCAGCGCCGGGCCGTACCAGGACGCGCATTTGTCCGGCACCATGAGCCAGCGATTGATCAGCGCGGTCAGGCGGAACGACCTGGCGCGCAAGGAGGGGGGGCCGGTGGGCGGAATGACCGGCTGGCGGCCGAAGCGGCGGATTCGAGCGTAGATTTCTGTGAGATCGGGCGCCGCCGCTTCGGCATAGGGGACCGCCGGCGGCAGCCTCCGGGCTTGTTCCGGCGAGCAAGCCCGGGTCAGGACGAGCGGTTCCCAACCGTGCCGCGGCAGCCACCGCACAATGCGGCGCATCCGGACCGCGCCCATGTGCGTGTCCGGGTAGTGAAAACCGATGATTAGAACGTTTCTCAAAGCCAACTCTTCAACCGGCCCGGAGGGCGGCGCCCCGCCTTCCCGCACCCTCAATTCGCGTCCTCCGCCGCGGGTAATGCCAATTGCCGCCGCAGCGCCTCCACCTCGATCGCGCGGCCCTCGATGAGGCTGCCCTGGGCGGCCAGGGTGATCAACGAGCTTTCGATGAGATCGTCCGGCGTCATCGGGGGAGGGCCGCCCTCGCGCACGGAGGCGAGAAAAGCCGTCAGCAGGTTCGCCTGACCCTTGTCCTGGCGTCCGGCGTTTCGCCGCTCCTGACGCGCGCCCTGAAAAAACCGCGCGGCTTTGAAATCATGGATCGCGCCACAGACGCCGCCGGTGAAACATTCGAAGGATTCCTTGGCCATGGCGGGCGCGCCCTGCGCGGTGTAAAGCACCTGCCCGGCCGAGCCGTCGTCGAAAGCGACGGTGGCGGCAAAATTCTCCGTGCGCCGCAGGTCTTCCCGCCGGCTCGAGGTGGTTTCGGTGGAAACCCGCACGGCTCGCGCGCCGGCAAAGTGACGCAAAAAATCGAAGAAATGGCAGCCTTCGCCGAGCAGCCGGCCGCCGCCCTGCGCGGGATCGTGGACCCAGGAGCTGGCGGGCACGGCGCCGGCGTTGATCCGGTAATGCATCAGGCGGTGTTTGGCGTTGCCCAGCCTGGCCGCCAGCCAGGCGGCGTCCGGGCTGAAGGGGCGGTTGAAGCCGACGACCAGCCGCAGTTCCGGGTGTTCGCGCAGGGCTCGCGCAACCTCGCGCAATTCATCGAGGCTGAGGGCCAGGGGCTTTTCCACCCAGACATGTTTGCCGGCCCGCAAGGCCCGGCAGGCCAGTTCGGCGTGCGAATCGTGCCGGGTGGCAATGAATACCGCGGAAATGGCGGGGTTTTCGAGCACCTCCTCCAGGCGCGTGCAGGCGGTGGCAAATCCGAACCGCCGCGCCGCCTGCAGAGCGCGCGCTCCATTTCGGGTCAGAACCGCCCGCAAGGCCACATCCGCACGCTCCTTTAACAGAGGCAACAGCATGCCGCTGGCATACGCGCCGGCGCCGAGGAAGCCCACCCCCGCGGCGTCGGGACGAAGGGAACGGGCGGTGCGGAAACTCAGCGAAAACTTCGCCGGCGCCGCGGAGGAGGCCGGATACTGCAGAATGATTCCGGCCCGATCCACCTCCCGGGCGCCCAGCAGTTGATAGGCGGCGGCGGCCTGCTCGACCGGAAAGCGGTGGGTGGTCAACGAAGCGGGGTGGATCGCTCCCTTTTGGGCTAATTCGAGGAACGCGCGCATATTGCGCTGTTCGGTGAAGCGCACGTAATCGATCGGGTAATCCTGTCCCTCGTCTTCATACGCTCGGTCGTAACGGCCCGGCCCGTACGAGCGCGACAGGGTGAAGGAAAGTTCCTTTAAATAATATTCCTCGCGCGGGATGGTCATCCCGGTGGCGCCGACCATGACCACGCGCCCGCGGGAGCGGGCGAGCTTCCCGGCCAGCTCGACCGGGGCGCTGGCGGGCGTAGCGGCGCAAATGATCACCGCATCCGCGCCATAGCCCAGCGAGAGCTCGAGCGCGGCTTCCACCGCGGTCTCCGGCGACGCGGCGAGGTCGCAGCCGCATTCCTGCCCGCGCCGTCGCGCCGCCGGTGCGGGATCAATTCCCACTACCCGGCAACCTGCCGCGCGGAGTAGTTGCGCCGTGATCAGGCCCACCAGGCCCAGGCCGATGACCGCCACGGTCTCGCCGAGCTGGGCGGCGGACTGACGCGCGCCTTGCAGGGCGATGGCGCCGACGGTGGTGTAGGCCGCGGCCTCGGCGGAAACCCCCTCCGGGACCGCCGCGGTGAGCAGCGGCGGCACACTCACAAATTCCGCGTGGTTGGCGGCGCCCGCGCCCGCGCAAGCCACCAGCGAGCCGGCCGGCAGACGGCCGTCGCCGCAGTGAACCACGGTTCCGGCGCAACTGTAGCCGAGTTCGGCGAAACCCTCGAACCGGGCGGCCAGTTGCCCGCGAATCCCCGTGAGGCCGCGCTCGCGCAACTCCGCCAGGCCCCGCTGGATCAGTTGCGGTTTCTCGCGAATTTTCGCCAGCAGCGATTGCCGCCCGCGGGCGATCTGCGCGCTTTCGGTGCCGGCGCTCAGCAGGGAGGCTTGCACCCGCACCAACACCCGTCCGGCGGCCGGCGCGGGATCCGGAGTTTCCATCAACACCACCGCCCCGGTTTTGAGATCCTGCAAGACTTGTCTCATGGCGCTTCGCTATTTGCCGATATACCGCCGCCACCAGAGCGCGAAGTTATAGACATACCACATTGGGGTGGTGCGCCGGCGGGCGATGAGCTGCTCGATCTCGGCCGGATCAAAGTAATCGGTTTCCCGGGCGAATTGCCGCAGGGTGGCGCGCGCCCGCTCGCCGAGGGCATCGAAAAACCACTCGGTGATCGGCACGCCGAAGCCCTGTTTGGGGCGATGAAGGATCTCGGCTGGGATCAGGTTTTCAACCGCGCGCTTCAGCAATCGCTTGGGTTGCCCCGGCTGATAGACCACGCGCTGCGGAAGGCTTAGCGCGTATTCCACGAGCCGGTGGTCGAGAAACGGCACCCGGCACTCGATGCTCGCGCCCATGGCCATTTTATCCACGCGCATGAGCAGCAATTCGGGCAAACGCAGGTTCAGGTCCAGATAGGTCATCCAGTGCAGGCGGGAGGCCTCCCAGGCCTTGTCGGTGAATCGTCGGTGGATCTCGCCCACGTAATCCCATGATGTGCGGCCTTGAAATTTTTTGCGCAGGCGCTCCGATAGCAGCAGCTCTTTGCCCCGTTGGGTGAAGGCCTCCGCGCCACCCCAAAACATGGGCTGTCCGGCCCGCGCGCGCCGGAGTTGCTCGCGCAGCAGCGACCGCTCATGGCCGGCCAGGCGCAGCCCCGCCATGCCCGCCGCGTTCAACAGGCCCGCGCCCGGCCGGCCGGCCAGCCGTTCCTTGCGCAGAATGCTGTCCCAAAACGGGTAACCGCAAAACAGCTCATCCGCGCCCTCGCCCACCTGGCAGACGATGACCCCGTGATCCCGCGCCAGTTTGGAGACGTAATACACCGGAATGCAAACCGGGTCGGCGATGGGCTCGTCCTGCAGGTCCACCATGCGCGGGAGGAAATCGAGGAGATCCTGTTGTTGGAGCGCGATTTCCTGATGTTGGGCGCCCACTTTCTCCGCGATGAGGCGCGCATAACGAAATTCATTCGTGTAGGACGCGTATTCCCGGTCATAACCGACCGAAAAGGTGCGCACCGGCTGGGAATCTCCTTCCGAGAACAGGACGGTGTTGGTGCTGGAATCGATCCCGCCCGAGAGAAACACGCCCACGGGCACGTCGCTGAGCTTGCGCAGCCGCACCGCGTCCCGGAGCCGGCTCATCACCCCATCGATGGCCTCGGCCTCCGTGATGTCGGGTTGGGGGGTGACTTTATCCCACGGCTCCCAATAACGGCTGGTTTGGGTTTGGCCATCGGACCGAATGCGCATCCAGCAGCCCGCCGGCAGTTTTTTGATGCCTTGAAAAAGCGTGTCCGGCGCGGGGCTGACCAGGAAGGACAGGTAATGAAACAGGGCCTCCTCGTCCACCGCCCGCGGTTGCGCTGGATCTTCCAGCAGCGCCTTGATTTCTGAGGCAAAGACTATCCTTCCGCCGCGGATGGTGTAGTACAGCGGCTTGACCCCGATCCGGTCGCGAATCAGCCAGAGCTCGCGCCGCCTCGCGTCCCAGAGCGCGATGGCAAACATGCCACGAAATCGTTCGAGGCATTCGATGCCCCATTGGGCAAAGGCGTGGACGATGACCTCCGAATCCGCGTGGTCGGTTTTCCAATCCTGGACGCCGAGCCGTTGCAGCTCGCTCCGGATCTCGGCGTGATTATAGATTTCGCCGTTGAAAACCAGCGTCAGCGAGCCGTCCCGATTGCCGATCGGCTGGTTGGCCTCGGGCGAAAGATCCACGATGGCCAGGCGGCGGAATCCGAGCCCGATCCGGCGATCCGGTGAAAACCACAACCCCTCGGCGTCCGGTCCGCGGTGGGCCATGACTCCGCACATTCGCGGCAGCAGCGCCGCCGCCTCCGATTCACCGTTCCATTGGAAAAATCCCGCGATTCCGCACATCTTCAGTGAGCGGACCAGTTCCGAAAGGAGGGGGGGCGGACGAACACGCCGGCTTGCGAGAAACTGGCGCCCGCCAACCCTAGATTAGCCCGAGCGAAAGACATCGGCAGATCATCGGCAACGGGCTTGCTCCGCGCAAGCTCAAAGCCGGTGTTGCCGACGCGCGGATGGAGCTGCCGGGCTGGGGAGGATCGGAACCACGGAGCGGCCTCGGTTTGGTTATTTTGGATGGCGGGGAGTGGCGTCGCGCCGCCGCTGATTCCCGGCCGAATCGCGTCTGAGGGTTTGCCTTGACCCTTGCCAGACTTTCGGCTATAGAACCTCTCCATCAGACTGGCAGGGCTGAGTGCCGCCGGTTCTGAGGGTTCAAGCCAATGTAGCTCAGTGGTAGAGCAACGGTTTCGTAAACCGTAGGTCGGTGGTTCAATCCCACTCATTGGCTCCATTTTCTCCCACTCGACCGACGGATGCCGCCCAACCCGGAATTCCCTGGTCCGCTTATGGTATCCGCTTCCTTTCGCCCCCTGAATAGCGCCGGAGCCGGGGGAGTCTAAACCAGTGACAGGAAGCGCAGTAAGGCGTAACTTAAAGAAGCATTATGAAAAACCCGAATCTCTGCAAATGGGGGTTCGCCCTGAGTCTGCTGGCGGTGCCGCTGGTCGGCGGGTGCCGTCAGGAGAGTGCGACCAACCCGCCCCGTGTGGTCACGGCGCCCGCGCTGGTCGGCGCGCCGCCGGTGGAGGCCGCCGTTTCCGCGCCTGCCGTCACGCCGGCTACCAACATCGCCAACTCCAACGCCGCCGCATCCACCGTCGAGACCCCGCAAGGCGAGATGCTCGTCCAGGGGACGAACGCCGTTCCGGAGCTGGATCTCGCGGACGCCCCGGTGACGCCATTGATGGCGGAAAAGCCAGCGCCTGCGAATGTGGCGCTCAACGGACAGACCGCTGATATCGTCCGCCTGGCCAATGCCGGGGTGGATGAGACGGTGATGCTTAACTACGTGACCAATTCAGCCGGCACATTCAACCTGGGCGCGGATCAGATCATTTATTTGAGGGATATCGGCGTGCCTGCGGAGGTCGTGACCGCGATGCTGCAACATGACGAGCAGTTCAGGCAGCAGGCGGGCAGCCCGCCTCCGGCTCCGGAGGGGACGGCCGAGGCGCAGCAACCCTCGCCCGAGCAGATGGCTCCCCAAACGGCGCCCTCAACGCAGGAGGTCGCCCAGGCGCAATCGGGCGGCGCCTACGCCCCGCCCGCGGTGGATCCCAGTTACCAGACATTTTACAGCAGCCTGGCGCCTTACGGAACCTGGGTCGAGCTGGACGGCTATGGGCCGGTCTGGCAGCCCACGGTGGTGGTGGTCAATTCCGGTTGGCGTCCCTATTACGATGGCGGGCGCTGGCTCTACACGGATGCGGGTTGGTACTGGTACTCGGACTATTCCTGGGGTTGGGCTCCCTTCCATTATGGACGCTGGTTTCACCACAACCGGATCGGCTGGTGCTGGACGCCGGATTATGTGTGGGGCCCGTCCTGGGTAACCTGGCGCTACAGCGGCGCGTACTGCGGCTGGGCGCCATTGCCGCCCGCCGCGTGCTACCGGCCGGGTTTTGGCTTTTCGTATTATGGCAGCTCGGTCTCCTTCAACTTTGGCTGGATCGGACGAGACTACTACAACTTCGTGGGATGGAACCACTTTTATGGCGGCCGGCTGCACCACAATTACCGCCTGCCGCCCGCCCGGGTGAACAACATCTATAATCACACCACGATCGTGAACAATTACGTGTTCCAGAATAATACGGTGGTGAACAAGGGCATCCCGACGAAAACCGTGGCCGCCGCCACGAAGACTCCGGTGCGCACTGTTTCGCTGCGCGAAAACAACTACTCCGGCAGGGCCAGCGCGCGGCCCGAGCGCTTTGATCCGGCGAGCAAGACCCTCAACGTGTATCGGCCGGCGATCAAACCGACGAATCAGGGTATCACCACGGCTCTGGCCGGGTCCGCTCATCGGCCGGGCGCGGGCGCCGCCGCGACTGCCGGCAGGAACCCCGCAGGAACAAGACTTACGCAAACCTCGCCCATTCCACCGGTAAACCAAACGCGGCCGCAACCGGCGCCGGTGCGCAATGAGAACCTGAACCGCTCCTTTGCCGGAGCGGATCGCAGCCTCTCGGCACGGCCCAAGCCGGCGCTGCCATCCGGGCAGCCGAATCGGGGCATCGCCGGCAATGTCGGGCCTCGCCCCGCGCCCACACCTTCAAAACCCGAGGCGCCCGCCGTGAGGAACGCGCCCAACCGCCAAACGACCCCGCCTCTCATCCTGCGCGGCCAGCAAAACCGGCCGTCAGGCGGGGCGGTCCGGCCGCCGGCGGCTCCCACCCCGAATAACCGGTTGGCCGAAACACCGGGCCAGAGCGTCGCGCCGCGGCCGGGTTCGAGCGCCACTTCCCAACCGGGAAATCCATGGCTGCCCGCGCCGGGACAGAGTGTTCCCCGCTCGATGACGCCTTCGGTTCGACCACAGGCGCCGGTGGCCACAACGCCTGCACCCGCCTGGACGCCGCCTGCCACCATGCAGGCACCGAACTCGGCGCGCCCGCAGCCTGTTCCGCGGCAGCAGATGGCGCCCAATTATCGCGCGCCGCGGGAAGCCATGGGCGCTCCGCGCGCGAATCCGTCCTCGATCCCCTGGATGGCTCCGGCGCCGGCGCCACGCAGCTTCCAGCAAGCGCCCGCGGGCGGGGCTTCGATGCGTCCAGCGCCGCCGGTGAGCGCTCCGTCTTTCCAATCGCCGCCGCCGATGGGCCGTGGTGACTTTGGCGGGGGCGCCCGGGGCGGCGGTGGCGGTGGTGGCCGGCGTGATCGATGAGGACGGATCGTTCCTGAAAATTTTGGGGCGCGGGGAAGACCATGACCAGTAGTCAGACGTGGCGTCGCCTGGGCTGGCTGTTTATCTACGCGGCAGCGATGGGATTATTCGAGGCGATCTGCGTCATCTACCTGCGCCGATTGCTTGCGTCGCCCGGCGCCCAGGCCGCCGCCCTGGAGGTGTTCGACCGCACCCGGATCGAAGCCATTCGGGAGGCCTGCACTTTAGCCATGATCCTGGCGGTCGCCTGGATCTCGGGGAACAACCTTCGCTCCCGATCCGCGAGTTTCTTTTTCATCTTTGGGGTGTGGGATGTCCTTTATTACGCCGGTCTGAAATGGCTTGCCGATTGGCCGG
>JBDHQH010000114.1:0-12225 GCA_039806935.1 Verrucomicrobiota bacterium | reverse complement strand
GATCAGCCGCAAGCCATCGAGAAGCTGCATGGCTGGCTTGAGGCCGGCGCGCGGGACCAGGTATTGCTCGGGGTGACCGGCTCGGGCAAAACGTTCACCATTGCCAATGTCATTCAAAAGTTGGGGCGCCCGACCCTGGTGATCTCGCACAACAAGACCCTTGCGGCGCAGCTTTACGCCGAGTTCAAAGGTTTTTTCCCGCACAATGCGGTCGAGTATTTCGTCAGCTACTTCGATTATTACCAGCCCGAGGCTTACATACCGCGCACGGACACCTTCATCGAGAAGGACTCGAGCGTGAACGAGGAGATTGAGCGGCTGCGGCTCTCGACGATGAGTTCGCTCTTTTCGCGGCGGGATGTCATCGTCGTGGCCAGTGTCTCGTGCATCTACGGCATTGGGAGCAAGGAGGATTACGAGGCCCTGATCCTCCCGATCCGCGCGGGGGCCGAGCTGCCGCGCGAGCACCTGCTGCGCCGGCTGGTGGACCTCCAATACACCCGCAACGACATCGAGTTCACCCGCGGCCAGTTCCGGGTGCGCGGCGACACCGTCGAGCTGTGCCCCGCCGGGCGCGAGGACGCGTTGCGCGTCGAGTTGTTCGGCGACCAGGTGGACCGCCTCACCCGGTTCGAGCCGCTGACCGGGGAAAAGCTCGAGGATTTGTCCGGGGTCACGATTTATCCCGCCAAACAATTCGTGACGCCGGTGGATAAGCTGCGGCCCGCGCTGCTGGCCATCCGCGAGGAGCTCGGGGAGCGCATCGCCTGGTTCGAGCGGCATAACAAGCTGCTCGAGGCCCAGCGGATCAAAATGCGCACCGAGTATGACCTCGAGATGCTGGAAGAGATGGGCTTCTGCTCGGGCATCGAGAATTATTCCCGCCATCTCTCCGGCCGGCCGGCCGGATCGCGACCGCACACCCTGTTTGACTTTCTGCCGAAGGACTATCTGCTGGTGATCGACGAGTCGCACGTGACCATTCCGCAGATTGGCGGCATGTATGAGGGCGACCGCTCGCGGAAAACCGTGCTGGTCGAGCATGGCTTCCGGCTGCCGAGCGCGCTGGACAATCGGCCGTTGAATTTCCTCGAATTCCAGGGCATGCAAAACCAGACGATTTACGTCAGCGCCACCCCCAGCGCGCGCGAGGCGCAGTGGGCCGGCCCCCGCGTGGCCGAGCAGATTGTTCGGCCTACCGGCCTGGTCGATCCCAAAGTCACCCTCAAGCCGCTGGCCGGGCAGATCGACGATTTAATCCATGAATGCCGCCAGCGCGCCGACGCCAGAGAGCGTGTGCTCGTGACCACGCTGACCAAGCGCACGGCGGAGGAGCTGACAGACTACCTGCGGGACATCGGCATCAACGTCCAGTATTTGCACAGCGAAATTGACGCCATCGAGCGCGTCGAGATCCTGCGCGCGCTGCGCAAAGGCGAGTTTGATGTGCTCGTCGGCATCAACCTGCTGCGCGAGGGTCTCGATCTGCCCGAGGTCTCGCTGGTGGCCATTTTGGACGCCGACAAGGAAGGTTTTCTGCGCAGCGAGACCAGCTTGATCCAGACGGCCGGGCGCGCCGCCCGGCATATCAACGGCGAGGTCATTCTCTACGCCGACGTCCGGACCCAAAGCATCACGCGATTCCTCGCGGTGACCGAGTATCGCCGCGCCCGGCAGCTCGCCCACAACGCCGAGCATGGCATCACCCCGCGCAGCGTGACGCGCGCCGTCGAGCAGAGCCTCTCGAGCCATCAGGAGACCGCCAAGGAGGCCCACGCCTTCCTGGCCGAGTCCGCCGCTAATCTCGACCTCACCGAGACCCTGAAACAACTCGAAGAGGAAATGCTCGCGGCGGCCAAGGACCTCGAATTCGAGAAGGCGGCGCTGCTCCGGGATCAGATCCGCGAAGTCAAACGGTTGCTGGACGGCGGAGAGAAAGCACCGGCGGGCCGCGGCCCGACCCCCGCCCGAGGCGTCACTTACAGGGGCGCGCGGCCCGGCGGGCGGCGGGGCGGACGCAAACGCGTCCAGACGCCGTTTTGATCCTCGACGAAGGACGTTTCGGGGAAACATCCTTGCCTTGGGTGAGGAAACCGTCGCCGAGCGAAATTGCGGATCCCGGCATTGACAGGCGGGCGCGAGCGCCGATCATACAAAACACTGCGCCGGCGCGCTTCCGGGCCGGCTCGACTCGCTTTATGCTCAACGAAGATGCCGTAAAAAACGCGTTAAAGAACGTCAAATACCCGGGTTACAGCCGGGATGTGATCTCTTTTGGACTACTTAAACAAGTGGCCATCCACGAGGGCGCGGTGAGCGCGACCCTGCAGATGACCACCAACCAACCCGAGGTGGCGCAACAGATTCGGCGCGAGTGCGAGGCGGCGCTTCAGGCGCTCCCCGGGGTGAAAGGCACCCGGGTCGAAGTGCTGCTGCCGGGCAAAACCAGCGGCGGCGCCCATGTGCCCTGGAGTCAATCCAAAGTGGCGGGGATCAAGCATCTGGTGGCGGTGGCCAGCGGCAAAGGCGGTGTCGGCAAATCCACAGTATCGGTCAACCTGGCCTGCGGCCTCGCCCACCTCGGCGCCCGCGTCGGCCTGCTGGACTGCGACATCTACGGCCCTTCCGTGCCGTTGATGATGGGCGTGCGCGAAAAACCGACGCTCTCCGAGGAGGAGAAAATGGTCCCGCCCTCGAATTACGGCGTCAAAATCATGAGCATCGGCCTGCTGGTGGACAGCGATCAACCGGTTATTTGGCGCGGTCCGATGATCGTGAAAACCATCCAGCAGTTTTTCAGCTCGGTCGCTTGGGGCGAGCTCGATTACCTGCTGGTCGATCTGCCTCCCGGCACCGGCGACGCTCAGCTCACGCTCTGTCAGACAGTGCCGCTGGACGGCGGCGTGATCGTCACCACCCCGCAGGAGGCCTCTCTGGGGGTCGTCCGCAAAGGCATCGGCATGTTCCAGAAAGTCAACGTGCCCATTCTGGGGATTGTCGAGAATATGAGCTACTTCACCGCCCCGGGCGGCCAGCGGATCGAGATTTTCGGCCATGGCGGCGGCCACGCCGAGGCGCTGCGCCAGAACCTTCCGTTTCTAGGTGAAATTCCCATTTTTACCGAGATCCGGGAAGGCGGCGACCGCGGCCAACCCGCAGTGGTCACCGCCCCCAACGAACCGTCCGGTCAAGCCTTTCTCCAAGTGGCCGCCCGCCTGCGCGAGAAACTGCCGTGACGCCGTCGGGTATTCGATCTACAGGGATGAAGACCAGCGCAAGCGCGCCCAAGGCAGACGCGGCAAGCTGAAAACGCTCTGAGGACGGTTCTGGTGGCAGGGACGTCTCACCGGGACGTCCTTTCCTGCGGACGTCTCACCCGGTTGCCTGGGCCAGTCGTCCCTGCCCGGCGCAGCCTAAAGGCTTGGCTACAGGGGGATTTCTGAGGGGGCTTTGGGGATGTAACCGCCACCTTCAGTTGGCGTTCGTCGCTCGGGTCAGCAAGACGCGATGAAATCAGCCCACGCGCCGTGAAACACAGGCGAAAATTGTATTGTCAAGGTCGTCCGCAACCGTTTACATTGGTGGCGGACTGACTTGAGGCCAATTATGGCTGACGAAAAAAAAGAGCCACTGTCGGCGAACGACTTGCTGAAGAATTCATCGCTGTATCGCGAATTCCAGGCCGAGCGCGAGGAAATTCTCCGGCATAAATGGATCGAGTCTGAAAAGGCGGGACGCGACATCGGATTTGAAAGCGCCTTGACGGACTGGATTGTGAAGCACCGGTCCCAATGGCGCAAAGGCCGGCAGACCGCCGCCGGGCGCGTCTGACCTCGCGCGATCGTCCTTTAAGCAGCCCCGAGAGGCTGTCAAGGAATGAACGAAACCAGCGTCATCCTGAACGGACCCGCGATTCGGCGGGCGCTGACGCGCATTGCGCACGAAATCGCCGAGCGCAACGAAGCCAGCCAGGAAGTGGTGCTGATCGGCGTGCAGCGCGGGGGTGTCCCGCTGGCGCGCCAGCTCGGCTCGCTGCTGGCCGGGATTTGGAATCACCCCGTTCCTGTAGGCACGCTTGATGTGAGCATGCACCGCGACGATCTGGCGCAGCGCGCCGCCCCGCATGTCCAGCCCACCGAGATCCTCTTCGACATCACCGACCGCACCGTGGTCCTCGTGGACGACGTCTTTTTCAGCGGCCGCACCATCCGCGCGGCGCTCGACGCGCTGAACGATTTCGGCCGCCCGCGCCGCATTCAACTGGCCGTGCTGGTGGATCGCGGGCATCGCGAGCTGCCCATTAAAGCCGATTTTGTCGGCAAGAATGTCCCCACCTCGCAGGCCGAAACCGTGAAGGTCTATTTCGGCGAGGACGGCCTGGCCACCGAAGCGCGCCTGGAGCGAAGATGAAATTTTCCGCCCGCCCCCCGCGCCGTTCGGCCTCTGAAACCAGGCCGGTCCGCGCCCGCCGCCCATGAGCTGGAATCGCAAACACCTGCTGGATATCGAGTCGCTCAGCCCGGAGGAAATCACCATTGTTCTCGATACGGCCCGCGCGTTCAAAGCCGTCGGCGAGCGCGCGATCAAGAAGGTGCCCGCGCTGCGCGGCAAGACGGTGGTGAACCTGTTCATCGAGCCCTCGACACGCACCCGCATCTCCTTCGAGCTGGCCGAGCAGCGGCTTTCGGCGGACATCATCAACTTCACGGCCGAGGCCTCCTCGCTCAAAAAGGGAGAGACGCTCAAGGACACCGCCCGCAATCTCGAGGCCTTAAACGCGGATTTCATCGTCATCCGGCACAGCGCCTCGGGGGCGCCCCAGTTCCTCTCGCGGGTGCTTGATGCCCATGTCATCAACGCCGGCGACGGCGCGCACGAGCACCCGACCCAGGCGTTGCTCGACGCCTTCACCATCCGCGAGAACAAGGGCCGGATCGAGGGGTTGAACGTGACCATCCTCGGCGACATTCTCTACAGCCGCGTGGCCCGGTCGGACATTTGGGCGCTGACGAAGCTTGGCGCCAAAGTGACGCTGTGCGGGCCGCCGACGCTGGTGCCCAAGACCTTCGAGCAAATGGGCGCGCGGGTCACCCACGACGTCGAGGAGGCAATCGCCGACGCGGATATCATCAACCTTCTGCGCATTCAACATGAGCGCCAGCGCAAGAGCATGTTCCCCAGCCTCGGAGAATACAGCGCGCTCTTCGGGCTGAACCGCGACCGTCTCGCGCGCGCCAGGCCCGACGCGCTTATTATGCACCCCGGCCCGATCAATCGAGGGGTCGAGATTGATAGTGAAATCGCTGATTGCGGCCGCTCGCTGGTGCTGCGGCAGGTCACCAACGGTTTGGCGGTGCGGATGGCGGTGCTGTTCCTCGTGAATGGCGGCCAGGGTCCGCAGGAAATCGCCGGGTAGGGACGTTTCGCCAAAACGGCTTTCCTCGGGAAAAGCCAATACGCAACCTGGACGCCTGAGCCAGACCTCACCGCCTCCTTTTTGTCGAACGGCGATTCTCCGCTTCGTGAGGTTTTATCGGCCGCCCGGTCTAATTCTTCCGTTATGAGCGCGGTTTGCATTCTGGCGCCGGTGGTGATTGCCGGCTGGCCGGCCTTCAGTGCGGCGGTGATGGCTGCGGCAGCCTCACTGGGCTACGAAACGGTCAGCGAAGCGGCCGAACTGGTGGCGAAAGAGACCGCCGAACCCCGGACCGCTTCCGTCCAGCTCGAGGTGCCCCGGAGCGAGGTGGTCACCGGCCAACTCGGGCGGGATCAATGCCTGCGGGTCTCGGGGCGGGGGGTCACCGTGACCTTCTCGCGGGACGCCCGGGGCAAAGCCTCGCTCTGCGTCACGGGCGAGGGTCTGGCCGAGGCCGAGTTGCGCGCGTTGGGCGAGGAGTTGAGCCGGGCGGTTGTGCAACAGTATGTGTACCAGAGGTTGATGGACGAAATGCGTTCCCGCGGCTTCATCATCACCGAACAGGAAACCACTGCGGACCGCTCGATTCACCTCAGGGTCCGCCATTGGGAGGGATAGCGGCCATGCCTCAACGCGAGTTGGAAATCACCATCGCCCCGGACGGACGGGTCGAGTTGCATATCAAAGGCTTCAAAGGCAAAAGCTGCCTGGAGGTGGCCAGGCTCTTCGAAAACATCGTCGGCGAGGAACAATCCAGAAGTCAGACCCAGGAATTTTACGAGCCGGACGAACAGGTGCGGTTTCGAATTGATCAACGGCTTTGAGACGAATTCCCGAAGCGCCCTCGCCCTATTATCCGCCGCGCGCCCGCTGGCACACCCGCCTGCGGGAGTTCGGCTGGAGGCGGGGCCAGCGCGCGCGGCAGAGGTGGAAAGGCAAAACTCCGGGGGTGACCCTGGCGCGCCTGCTGCTGGCGCTGTTCATTCCGGGACTCGGCTTTTACTGGCGGGGCCATCCGCGCGCGGCCTTCCTGACCATGGCCGGCATCCTGTTGCTGGCGATGTTGTTTTTATATTACCTCGGCCAACTCGCGGGCAACCTTGCTTTCGGCCTGCTCCTCTCCGTCCACGCGGTTTCCCTGAACTTTTATCTCGATCCGCTGGTCCGGGGCCGGGGCCTTCAGGCCCGCCTCGCCTTTGCCTTAGTGATACTCGTCATGATGGGGGGGCTGGTGTATCTGCCCGCGCGGCGCTATCTCGAGCGGCGCTGGTTCCTGCCGTTGCGGATCGCCGGGCGGGTGGTGGTGGTTCGAAGGGTTTTGCCGGAGCAGATTCATCGCGGAGATCAGTTCGTCTTCCGGTACCAGGGCGGGCGCGGCCAGGGTTGGGTCGTTCGGAGCGGTCTGGCCCACGGGGAAGTTCTCGCCATCCCCGGCGATACCGTCACTTTCCGACCGGGATGGATCCTGGTGAATCAGCGCCGCCGGCCCAGCTTCCCGGGGATGCCGTCCGACGATGGGCTGGTGGTGCAGGAAAGGCAATGGTTTACCTGGCCGCAATTGGAGTGGCGCGCCGGGCGTCGCGCGGTCGAGGGCGATCTCACTTCCGAGCTTTTGCGCGTGGGCGCGGTAGGGTATGATCAACTGGTTGGGAAACTCTGCGATCATTGGTTTGGGCGCAAGCAGACCTTATGAGCCGGTTTGTAAATCTCGAGTTCGACGGCGAGGCGGAAAATGGAGAGCAGAACTCCGCCCCGGCGCTCAAGGACGAGGCCTACTACCTCGCCCAGGCCCGCGCCGCCTTCGAGACCGGCCGGTTTGAACACGCCCTGCGCATGTACGCCAAGGTGCTCGAACACAACGCGGGCAACCCCGCGGCCTGGAGCGGGCAGGTGCGGATGTTGATCGAGTTGGGCGAGTTTCGCGAGGCGCGGCTCTGGGCCGACAAGGCGCTCGAGCGCTTCCCCCAGGATCCCGAGTTGCTGGCGGCCAAAGCCGTGGCGCTGGCCCGCGCAGGCGATCCGGACGGCGCCCTCGCCTTCTCCGACGCCGCCATCGAGGAGCGCGGCGACACTCCCTACATCTGGCTGGCTCGCGGTGACGTCCTGCTGGCCCGCGAGGAGGCGCGCGCGGATTACTGTTTTGAAAAGGCCCTGCTCCTGGCGCGGGGAGACTGGTTCGTGGCCTGGCTGGCGGCCCGCATCCGCCGCTATTACAATCAATTTGCTGCGGCGTTGAAGCTGCTCCAGGGCGCGCTGGAGCTGAATGCGGCTCATTTCCTCCTTTGGCTCGAATTGGGCCGCTGCCAGCAGGACCTCGGGCAGACGGGGCCGGCGCGCAACTCCTACACCCAGGCCCGCCAGCTAAACCCGCGCTGCGAGGAGGCGCGCGAGAGGCTCCAGAAGCTCTCGCGCCGCGGTTGGGCGGGGCGCTGGCGCGCGCTTTTCGGACATTCCACCGGATGAATCCCCATGCAAACGCACCCCATGCTGGATCGGTTGCTCACCGCCGCCGCCGATTTCGACGCCTCGGATCTGCACCTGGTCGCCGGGGTGCCGCCCGCCTTCCGCGTGAACGGCGAAATCATCATCGCCGATGAGGACGCGCTGACGGAGGCCGAGGCCGGCGAGATCGCCCGGTCGCTGCTCAACGAGCGGCAACGCCAGAAGTTCGAGGAGGAGTGGGAACTCTGCATTTCGCTGCTCCACGAGTCGGCCGGGCGGCTGCGGGCCACCTTTTACCGCCGCAACGGGCATCCGGAAATGAGCCTCCGTTTCTGCGGCACCCGGATTAACACCCGCGAGGAGCTCGGCCTGCCGGAGAAAATCGACGAATTCGCGCGCAAACCCAACGGCCTGGTGCTGATCACCGGCTCCACCGGCGCCGGCAAAACCACCACCCTCAATTACATGGTGGATGTGCTCAACAGCGAGCGCCGCTGCAAAATCGTGACCATCGAGGATCCCATCGAGTTCGTGCATGCAAACAAGCGCGCGATCGTCGTCCAGCAGGAGGTGCTGACCGACGTCCGCTCGTTCAACCGCGCCTTGATTCACGTCCTGCGGCAGGATCCGGATGTCATCGTGGTCGGCGAAATGCGCGATTTCGAGGCGATCTCGACCGCCCTGACCGCGGCGGAGACGGGTCATCTGGTGCTGGCCACGATGCACTCGCCGAATGTGGCGCACGCCCTCGAGCGCATCATCGGGGTGTTTGAAGGCAGCGCCCAACGCCAGATTGTCCTGCAACTGGCCGGCGCCCTGCAGGGCATCATCGCCCAGGATCTCCTCCCCGCCGCCGACCGCACCCGCCGCGTGCTGGCCTACGAACTCGTCGTGGCCAACACCGCGGTGCGCAACCTGATCCGGGAAAATCAGCTTCATCATCTCGAGAACACCCTCCAAACCGGGCGGAGGGAGGGCATGGTGCTCATGGACAACTGCCTCTACGACCTCTACTGCAAATGCCTGATCACCTACGACACCGCCCTCAGCCGCGCCCGGCACCCGGAGCGGATCGTGCGGCAAAAGAGCAACGAAGCCTGAGGGCGGCGCAAGGTCCGGAGAAGCAGGCCGCCGAAGCGGTCGTTCGCTCCCCGAAAGAGGTTGTAACCGGCGCCCGGATTGGTTATTCACCAGGTTTTGCGGCGGTATTCATGACGGATTGGAATATTCAATCGCGCGGACACGCGTGCGAGGCTTGCGGCAAACGTTTTGCCGACAAGGAGACGTATCACACGCTGCTGATCGACGATCACGCCGCTTTTCGCCGCCTGGATGTCTGCGCGGGCTGCTGGCAAAAACAGCACCGCGAGGGCGGGCGGGAGCGCCAGGGATTTGTCTCCTACTGGCAAGGGGTGTATCAGGCGCCGCCTCCGCCCGCCGAGCCGATCCAAAAGCAGACCGCCGAGGCGCTGCTGCGGCAATTGATCGAACTCAACGATCCGCGCCATATCCCGGCCGGCTACATTCTGGCGGTGATGCTCGAGCGCAAGCGGCTGCTGAAAATCAAAGAGCAGCTCGAGCGGGACGGGCGGCGGGTGTTTGTGTACGAGCAGCCGGGCACGGGCGACCTTTTCACCATCATCGATCCCGGGTTGCAACTCAACCAGCTCGAGGCGGTGCAGCGCGACGTGGCGCGCTTGCTCGAGCACGGCCTGTCGCCTGCCGGAGTGGACGCGCCGGCGAGCGAGACCGCGGCAGCCGCCGCGCCGGACCATCCCGCCGGCGCGCCCGCCTGACGCGGGTGGAAGGAACCCGTGCCGGACTTCGAGGCCTTGACAGCGCGCCTGGGTTATCACTTCCGCGACCCGGGTTTGCTGCGCCTGGCTTTGACGCATCCCTCGGTGGCGCACGAGCCGGGGCAATCCGCGCAAACCAATCAACGGCTGGAATTTCTCGGGGACGCCGTGCTGCAACTGGTGTTGACGCGAGCGCTGTACGAGACGTTTCCGGAGGTGGACGAGGGTCCGCTGACGAAGGCGCGGGCCGAGCTGGTGAACCGCCGCGCCCTGGCGGATCGCGCCCGCGCGCTCGAGTTGGGCCAGCACCTGATTTTGAGCCGCGGCGAGGAGCTGGGCGGCGGGCGCGAGCGCGCCTCGGCGTTGGCGGACACTTTCGAGGCCCTGCTCGGGGCGGTGCTGCTCGACGGCGGCTTCCCGGCCGCGAGCGATTTCATTCTGCGTCAGTTCAGCCTCGCGGTGGACGGGCTGAGCGTCATTCCGGCGCTGGAAAACCCCAAGGGCGAATTGCAGGAATACCTGCAGGCGTCTTCGCCGGAAGCCCCGAGCTACCGGGTGGTCTCCGCCACCGGCCCCGACCATGACCGCCACTTCGAATGCGTCGTGCTGCACCGGGGCATCGAGTTGGCGTGCGGCTCGGGCAAAAGCAAGAAGGACGCGGAAAGTGCGGCCGCCCGCAACGCGCTCCAGCGCTTGAAACACACCCCGCCGCCCGGAGCGCCCGCGCCGAAAGACGAATGAGTTGCCTTCCTTCAGGCCGTTCGGGCAAACTGGCCGCATGAATTTTCGCCGAAAAATCGTTCCCTGGGACCAACTGCCGGAATGGCGGGCGGCTTGGCGGAGCAGCGGCAAACGTCTGGTAGTCACCAATGGTTGTTTTGATCTGCTCCATGTGGGACACGCGACCTATTTGGAGGCGGCGCGCAATCAGGGCGATGCCCTGCTCGTGGGGTTGAACAGCGACGCGTCAGTCCGGCAACTGAAGGGGCCCAACCGCCCGCTGAACACGGAAAGCGACCGGGCGCTGGTGATCGCGGCGCTCGAGAGTGTGGATGGGGTGTGCGTGTTCGCCGAGCGCGAGGCCACCCGGTTCCTGGCCGCGGCCCAACCCGATATCTACGTGAAAGGCGGCGATTACACCCTGGAAACCCTCAACCCGGACGAGCGCCGCGCCGTCGAGCGGGCGGGCGGGCGCATTCTCCTCCTCCCGCTGGTGCCGGGCAAATCCACAACCGGGCTGCTGGAGAAAATGGGCCGCCCGTGAGGGATGAAGATTCTGGTGATCTCGCTGGCGGGGATTGGCGACACCCTGTTCGCCACGCCGTTGATCCATGAGCTGCGCGCGAATTTTCCCGCCGCCCAAATCGAGGCGCTGGTGCTCTGGAACGGCGCCCGCGACCTCCTCGGGGGAAACCCGCACCTCAACGCCGTTCATCAAAAAGATCTGATCCGCGCGGGCCCGATCCGGTCGCTGCCGTTCCTCTGGCGGCTGCGCCGGCGCGGCTACGATTTCTCGCTCAACACCCATCCGCAGAGCCGGTGGCAATACCGGGTCGTGGCCCGGTTCATCGCGGCGCCGGAGCGCGCCAGCCACCGCTATCACGGGGCCTCGAGACTGGACCGCTGGCTGGTGACCCGCTCGATCCCGCAAGATTACACCCGTCACAGCGTCGAGAACAATCTCGCCTTGCTCCCCCTCCTGCGGGCGCGCCCGCTGCTGCCGCGGCATGATTATGAATTGTATCTCACCCCGGCCGAACGAGCCTGGGCGGACGAGTACCTGGCTGCCCAGGGTTTGGCCGGGCGGGTGTTGCTCGGGCTGCACGCCGGCTCGGGCGGCACCAAGAACCTCGCGCTCCGGCGCTGGCCGCTCGAACGTTACCTCGAACTCGTGCGGCCATTCACCCAGGCCCACCCCGAAGTGACCGTGCTTGTCTTCGGCGGCCCCGACGAACGGGCGGCCAACGACGAACTGCTGGCGCAAACCGATCCGGCGCGGGTGCGCCGCCCGCCGACGGCCAGCCTGCGGCAGGCCGCCGCGCTGGTGGCGAAATGCCATTTATTCCTCAGTGTGGATACCGCGTTCATGCACCTGGCGGCGGCGATGAAGGTGCCCGGCCAGGTGGTCATCGAAACCCCCACCTGGAACCCGCCGATCCAGCCGTACCAGCAGCCGTTCCAGCTCGTGCCCAATCCGGGTGTAGCGGGCCGCAACCTCGAGTTTTACCGTTATGATGGCCGGGGCATTCAAGGCACGCGCCAGGCCATTCTCCGCTGCATGGAATCGGTGAGCGTGGCCGCCGTCCGCGAAGCCCTCGAACGCGGGTTGTCGCAAATCCAAAGGTAGTCGCAGCCTTCAGGCTCCGAAATGTCAGATCGGAAATCCCCCTGTAGCCGCAGCCTTCAGGCTGCGTTGGCGTCCGGGCGAGGCAGGGAGCGCAGCCTAAAGGCTGCGGCTACATCCGGAGCGTCCAATCGGGAATCCCCCTGTAGTCGCAGCCTTCAGGCTGCGTTGGCGTCCGGGCGAGGCAGGGAGCGCAGCCTAAAGGCTGCGGCTACATCCGGAGCGTC
>JBDHQH010000113.1:0-12264 GCA_039806935.1 Verrucomicrobiota bacterium | reverse complement strand
CCAGCCAGCGGTTTTGGCGAAGTTCCGGCTTGCCTTTTATCTTTCAGAACGGAACATTTCCCACTCTGAATATGGAATCTAATGTGGCCAAACTTACAACCACCGAAAAATTTTATGGCTGGTTTCAGTTCTATCAAAAGCAGGCGATCTGGGGCACGGCCGCGATACTCATCGCCGGATTGGTGATTTACTTTGTCATTTGGCGGAAAAATGAAAAGGAGACCCACGCTGGCGTGGCCCTCTCGCAGGTGGCCGCCAGCCGGTTAACCTCTCCAGGCGCCCCGGCGAATCTGGCTGAGGCTTACCTCAAGGTCGCCAACTCCTACTTTGGAACCCGTTCCGCCGAGCGGGCGTTGTTGCTCTCCGCAGGCGCTTTGTTCGATGAAGGAAAATTCTCCGAGGCGCAAGAGCGTTTTCAGCGTTTCACGCGTCAATATCGCGGCAGTCCGTACCTCAACGAAGCGCAATTAGGGGTCGCCGCTTCCCTCGAAGCTCAAGGGAAACTGGAGGACGCCACCATGGCCTATAAGAGCCTGGTGGACCGCCGCCCCGCCGACAACGTCCTGCTGCCAGCCAAGGCCGGGTTGGCCCGGGTGTACGAGCGCCAGCATAAGCCGGAACTGGCTTATCCGTTGTATGAGGAGGTCGTTCGCGCCGATCCTTACGGTTCCCTCGGCGCCGAGGCGGGCATGCGGGGCGCGGAGTTGAAAGCCACGCTGCCCAATCTGGGCGCAGCGCCCGCCGCCAGCGTCGCCACGGCGCCGGCAACGGCGCCAATTCCCGCGCCCACCAACTCCCCCGCTCCCGCCCATCCCTAAGCCGGGCCCGGGTTAAACAGGGAATGTCCAAAGCCCGGTCTCGCCCAGCCGGGCTCCAAAACCTGATTTTATGAAGCTGACGATCATCGGGACCGGATATGTGGGCCTGGTAACCGGCGCCTGTTTCGCCGAGGTGGGCCATCAGGTGATTTGCGTGGACAACGATGAAGCGAAAGTCCAGACGCTGCGCGCCGGCGGAATCCCCATTTACGAACCCGGCCTCGAGGAGTTGGTGCAAAAGAACACTGGAGCCGGCCGTCTCCGGTTCACCACCAGCACCGCCGAAGGAGTGGCGCAGTCCGATGTGGTGTTCATCGCTGTGCCTACGCCTCCGCAGGAGGACGGTTCGGTCGATTTGAGCTTCATCGAGAAAGTGGCCCGCGAAATCGCCGGCGCCATGACCAGCTATAAAATCGTCGTGGACAAGAGCACCGTCCCCGTCAAAACCGGCGACAAAGTGGCCGAGACCATCAAACGTTACTGCAAGGCCCGCGTCGAATTCGATGTGGTGAGCAACCCCGAGTTCCTCCGCGAGGGCTTCGCGGTCGAGGATTTGATGAAACCGGATCGCGTCGTCATCGGAGTGCGGTCGCCGCGCCCGGTCGCGGCCATGAAGGAAATCTACCGGCCCTTCAATGCGCCGGTAATCGTGACGGACATTAATTCGGCCGAGTTGATCAAGCACGCCTCAAACTCGTTTCTCGCGTTGAAGATCTCCTATATCAACGCCATTTCTGTCATTTGCGAGGCCGCCGGCGCCAATGTGCAGGAGGTCGCCAACGGCATGGGCAAGGATGCCCGCATCGGACGCCGTTTTCTGGACGCGTCCCTGGGTTTTGGCGGAAGCTGCTTTCCGAAAGATCTCAGCGCGTTCATCAAAATTGCCGAGCAGGTGGGCTACGATTTCGGGTTGCTGAAGGAGGTCCAAAACATCAACGCCGATCAGATGAACCGGTTTCTCAAGAAAATCAGCGACACCCTCTGGGTGCTGAAGGACAAAACGATCGGCGTGCTGGGCCTGGCTTTCAAGCAAAACACCGATGATGTCCGAATGTCTCCCGCCATTGATCTTTGCCAGCGACTGCTGCGGGAGGGGGCCCGGCTCCGGGTGCATGATCCCAAGGCGATGGAGAAAGCGCGCGCTGTGCTGCCCGACGTCACCTTCGTGGAAGATATGAACGAAGTGGCCGAGGGTTGCGACGCGCTGGTGATCGCCACAGAGTGGGAGGTGTTCAAAAAGCTCGATCTGGAGCGCGCGCGCAAAGCGTTAACCCACCCCATCCTGTTCGACGGGCGCAATTTATTTGATCCCCGCGAAATGGAGAGCCTGGGCTACATCTACAAGAGCATTGGACGCTAATCCGCAGCCGATCGAGGTTGCCGCGGGACTGGTTTTTCGCCGGGGACGCCTCTTGATCACCCAGCGGCGGGCGGATGCTCATCTGGCCGGGCTCTGGGAATTTCCCGGCGGCAAACGCGAGCCGAATGAGTCCTTCGAGGATTGTTTGCGGCGCGAATTGCGCGAAGAACTTGGGATTGAAACGGAACCAATAGAGTTAATCGGGGAACTGACGCACGCTTACCCCGACCAAACAGTCCACCTGAAGTTTTTTCGTTGCCGGCACCTTTCCGGCAGCGCGCGGCCGGTGGGATGCGCCGACGTACGCTGGGTGCGGGCCGACGAGTTGGGCCAGTACGAGTTTCCCGCCGCTGACGCCCGGCTGCTGGACCGGCTGAAGGACGCCACGGATTGGTGGCGGTAAGCCCCGTAATAGCAACGCGGGCCGTCACCCGGGGGCAACGACCCGCGAAATACTCCGGGGGAAGCGACCTACTTGGCCTCTTCTTTCTTCGCTTTGCGACCGGCGAGTTCCGCCATTTTGGCTTTGTCTTCCTTCGTCATCTTGGCGCGCTCCTCTTTGTCGAGCTTGCCGTCTTTGTTGGTGTCATATTTCGCGATCAGCTCTTTGCGCGCGGCTTTTTGTTCCGCCGTCAAGGGCTTCCGGTTCTCGGCTTTCTTTTCGGCGGCGGTGGCGGTGATCGCCAGGGCGCAGATCAGGCCGAGCGTGAGCGGTACGAGTTTCTTCATACTTTTATTGGCTTATTTCTAACCAGCGATTTCGCTGGTGATTGGCCAGACGCCGGCGCCGCGGGGTTGGTTACACCCCGCCCTCAGTACGGGCCGCTCGGGACCACGTCGATCCGTTGCCGGGCCGACCAGGATGCCCAATGTCCAAACCGATCCGCCGGCACCTCCCACTTCTCCGGATGAATCAGATAAACGGCGTTTTTCGAGTACGCCCAGGCATACTCAACCGTCTTGCGCGGGAATACTTTGCGCACGTTTTGGCTGGTGCCTGGATCATTCAGTACCACCTCGCCCTTTTCGGTGAAACCCACACAGACCACCAGATGTCCGCTCGAGGCGCCCGTGCGGCCGCGAAGACGGGCAGAATCAATCGAGAGACCCACGGGCACACCGGCCCCAATCCAGTCCTCCAGTTCGGTGAGATCGCTGAGGCGTGTGACGTATCCCCTAATCCCTCGGTACCCTCCCGCATAAGCCGTGTTAAACGGCCAGTTGCCAGTGCCCTTCCAGTTGCGATCGTACACGGCCGCGGCCACTTCCGGAACGTCCCGGTCCAGATCCGGCCGGCCCAACACGCCGGCCCAGTAACTCATGATCATGCTGACCGTCGTGGGGCTGCACAATACCCCTCCGTTGGGATACTTCATCTGGCTGCGCTCGGGCACTTCGAGGACCTTCCCCCACACCTTTCTCTCGGAAACCAGCGGAGCCAACTCCGCCTTGGAATCGTTGATCGTCACTCCGAGGAACTTCAGCCGGGGACGCTGCCGCAACTCGCCCCCCAGCGTCAGCCGCAACTGAAACCGACGGCAGGGACGCCGCAAAATCAACGTGTCGGTCGAGACATCGCCATACTCGTCCTTCTGGTTCAGCACACACTCGCGCGGAAACTTGTCGTTGCTTTTCGACCAGCGGCTCAGAATGTAGTATCCAGTCGTCAACTCGGGATAAACCGCCCGCGCCTCGACCGTGAGATAGGTGCCTTCCGCGGCCTCGGTGTCCCACGAAGCAACCAGCTCGTCCCAGGCAATCCGCCCGGCGATGATCGGGGATGTCAATACCACTTCCCCAGCCCGCGCCCCGGGCGTTTGCTCGAAGTTGCCAAAGCTGGTGAACCAAATAAACTGCCCTCCACGAGAGTCAGCCGCCAGCGTCAGAGCGGAGCCAAACCAGGTAAAAAGCAGGGAAAGCGCGATTAGCCGAACTCCTGCCGCCCGCCGCGCTCCGGCTACGTTCCAATTTCTCATCCTCAGTATTTTGAGGGTTTGACGCCGGCTGGCCAGCCGAAATTCAGGCTTGATCACCCGTGTCGCCAAGCCAGCCACCACGGCACGATCACCAAAACCACAAATATCGCCCCGGACAGCCCGTTCACCCATCCGCGGTTTGACCAGGCCCGGAGGCGCTCCAGCGACAATATAGCGCCGAATAACGCGCCGAAGCCCAATCCGAAGGCATGCACTAACACGTCCGATCCGGGCGCGACGCCGAGCAAAACGAAGAGCATGATCGCCGCGGCCATCCCGCCCAGATAATGCCTCCACCTATGGCGCTCGGAGCGCCAGCGAGGAATGTATTGGGCGGCCAGCAGACCCAGGGCCGCCATCACCACGCCGGAAGCTCCGAGACCGGTCCAGGAACCCGGCACCATCAGGCTCCTCAGCGCGTTCGCGCACGCGCCAGCCAGGCTGGCCGCCAACAATCCAACCCCCGCGCCGTAACGGCCCAACGCCAACCCGAGCAGCAACGCTCCGACGGCAGCATTCCCGGCCAGATGCCCGATATCGGCATGCAACCAAGTGGCGGTGAAACAGCGCCACCATTCCCCTCCCCTGACCGCTGCGGCGGAAAGGGTTCCCGGCTCGCGAAATTCCCGCACCTCGCCAAGCAAATGAAACACCGCCAGCAGGAACACCCAGCCCAGGCAGGCCCAATCGAAGGTGACCCGCTGCCGCGGCGCCGGCGGACGCCAGGGCCAGTTGCGGTTTTCCTCCTCATAAAGGCGGAGAGTTTCCCGGGCCAGATTCTCGAATTCCGGGGCGATCAACAGCGACCAGCTATCCGGTTCCGGAGTATCGATCAACTCTGATTCGATCCCCTGACTGAGCAGGGCAAGGCTCCACTCCAACGCTTGCCGGTGCGAGCGGGTGGAGAGGGCTACCGGCGCGCTATCCATGGCTGCCGGAATGCAACCGCTTTTCGACGAGCGGGATCCGCCCGGGATCGTTCCCGTGGCCTCCCGCAGCGGACGTGACGCTAATCAGTACCAGGCTAGGCAGCCTGCTCTTCGGTATCGAGGAAGCCCTGAAGATGACGAACCCGCGTCGGGTGACGCAACTTCCGGAGCGCCTTCGCCTCGATCTGGCGGATACGCTCGCGGGTGACGTTGTACATTTTGCCGATCTCCTCCAGGGTCCGCTCATAACCATCGACCAGGCCGAAGCGCATTTCGAGAATCTTGCGCTCGCGTTCGGTCAGACTGGTCAGCACGTCACCCAGCTTTTCCTTCAAGAGGCTGTAGCTGGTGACGTCGGACGGATTCTCCGCGCTCTTATCCTCGATGAAATCGCCCACGCTGACATCGCCGTCATCCCCGACGGGCGCGTGCAACGAAATCGGCTGCTGGGCCATTTTCAAAAGCGAATTGATGCGCGCCACGGGCATGTGCATCTCATCCGCGACCTCCTCGGGAGTCGGTTCGCGCCCCAATTCCTGGGTCAATTGCTTCTGCGCGCGCCACAGCTTGTTCATGATCTCGATCATGTGGACCGGAATGCGAATCGTCCGGGCCTGGTCAGCGATCGAGCGGGTGATGGCCTGGCGAATCCACCAGATGGCGTAGGTCGAAAATTTGTAGCCGCGCCGGTACTCGAATTTTTCGACTCCCTTCATCAGACCAATGTTCCCTTCTTGAATGAGATCAAGGAAAGACTGGCCCCGGTTGGTGTATTTCTTGGCCACTGAGACCACCAGGCGCAGGTTGGCTTCGGCCATGTGGGTCTTGGCTTGATGGGCCCGGTCCGCGGCCTTTTTAAGCTGGTTGAAAATATCGTAGAAGTCTTCCCGCGGCATCCGGACAAACAACTCCAGAGCCTGGATTTTTGTCTTCTCCCCGTGAATAGCGGCCTGCTGCTCGGCCGACTTGCGGTGCGCCTCGAGCTCCTGCACGCGACGCAGGCTGGCCTGGAATTTCTCATGCACGTTGCCCGCCACTACGATCATGTCCTCCAGCACCTTTTGCTTGTAGTAAAACCTCGGCAGGGCGTCCTGCACTTTTTTGGCCAATTTCTGGAGCTCGGTGAGGATCTTTTCGCGCCTGGCCTGCGAGGTGCGCTGCCATTCCATGTAACGTTCGTCCACCTCGGAATCCGCCTGGCGAATTTTCTTGATCAACAGCCGCAGTTCCCGCAAATGTCCCTCGCGATTCGCCACCTTCTTGTCCACCACTACTCGATCAAACCGTTCTTTCGGTGGCTCCGAGAGCAGCTTTTCGGCAATCGCGATGTGTTCCTTGGCGGTGAACCCGAGGATGTACACGAGGCGCTTCATTTCGCCTTCGGCCTCCTCAATGCGTTTGCAGATTTCCACCTCCTGTTCGCGAGTCAGCAAGGGCACTTTGCCCATTTGGTTCATGTACATCCGCACCGGATCGTCGAGCACCTCCAGACGCGTATCCTCCTCCTCCTCGGCCTCGGCCGGCTTGGCGCGTTCGACTTCCGCCTGATCCACAATCTCGATGTCGAGGTTTCGCAGTTTGGTGTACAGCTCGTCCAAATCCTCCGCCGAAAGCCGGTCGGGCAGCACGTCATTGATATCGTCATAGGTGACGTGCCCGTTTTCGTGCGCCAGATGCAGCAAGGTCTTGAGTGTCTCGGCGAAATCGATGGCTCCGCCGCCCGCGGCCACCGCCCCCGCGGGAAGAGCGCCATTCGCGGCGGGCTTCGCGGCCGAGGCTTTGGCCTTGGGCTGCGCACCGCCGTTTGACTCCGGCCTTTGCTTTTGGCTCAAATGGGATGGAGCTTTGGAAGAAATAATAAACCGGCGCCTCCGCGTCGGCGGCTTGGCGGCTTCCTCTGGTTTGCGCTGGCCGTGGTGGGCGGCCTTTTTGGAGCTTTTGCTCGCTTTCCTATTCAGCATAACAATCAGACACTCAGGGTCAGTTTAACTTTTGGAAGTTGGGTGCTTCACACCTCAGGCTTCGAGATGGCGCTGCAGAGCTTCACCAACGCCGATTTACAACGCCAGAAAGATGCTCGCCCTGTATAATATTCTTCAGGGACGTGCATTTTCAATGCGGAGACGACAATGGCTCGTGCCGCGATGAATCAGTTGGATCGGATGCACCTAAAGGGATATTAGGCCATATATCTGTGTGGGTTGCAAGAGTAAAATGAGTTTTTCTTTCACAAAAACGCAAGTTATTGTTAATCAAAAACTAAGAACCAAAGGCAACCGAGAGCATCGGCATCGGCGGACTCTATTCTATCCTCCCACCCTCCGCAGCTCCTCGCGGGAATGGTTTGAATTATTCTCGCAACTCGGCGAGAGTGCGCCGTGCCTTCCGCTCAAGAACTGAGTTGTCGCCTGACTGAAGCCAGCAAAACGCTGGATTCGTGTACGATCGTCATCTTTGGGGCTAGCGGCGATCTGACTGCACGCAAACTGATTCCGGCTTTGTATCATCTTTTCAAGGATCAGCAACTGCCGCCGGAATTCCGGGTGGTTGGCTTTGCGCGCCGGGAGAAGACCGATGAATCCTGGCGCGCCGAGCTGCGGGAGGATTTGACCCGATTTTCCCGCACCCAGCCGGTGGACGATGGAGCTTGGGCGAAATTCTCCCAAAATCTACATTATTGCCGGGGAGATCTGAATGAACCCAAGGCCTTCCAGGCGCTAAGCAAGATTCTTGACGGTTTCGAGCCAAAGACGCTTCGTCAAAATCTCCTGTTCTATCTCGCGACCGCCCCCAGCTTGTTCACCGAAGTGGTCGAGCAACTCCATCGGTCGGCGCTGCTGCGCCCCCCGGAAAACGGGTGCTGGCAGCGGGTGGTCATCGAGAAGCCGTTCGGACACGACCTCCCCTCGGCGCGGGAACTCAACCGCGAACTGATGCGTTACGCGAGCGAAAACCAGGTCTTTCGCATCGACCACTACCTGGGGAAGGAAACCGTCCAGAACATCCTCATGTTTCGCTTTTCCAACGCGGTCTTCGAGCGATTGTGGAATCGTGATTCCATCGACCATTTTCAAATCACGGTCAGCGAGGAATTCGGCGTCGGCAAACGCGGGGGCTATTACGAGGAGGTGGGGGCATTGCGGGACATGGTGCAAAACCACCTGCTCCAGGTGTTGTCGCTGATCGCGATGGAGCCGCCCGTGTCGCTGGGGGCTGAATCGATCCGCGATGAAAAGGTCAAGCTGCTCAAATCCATCCGACCGCTGACGCGCGACGACGTCCTCCAGCAGGTGGTGCGCGGGCAGTACTTCGCGGGCACGGTGGCGGGCGCCTTGCGCCCCGGCTACCGGCAGGAGATCAATGTCAGATCGGACTCGAACGTTGAAACTTACGTCGCGCTGAAATTATTCGTGGATAATTGGCGGTGGTCCGGCGTGCCATTTTATTTGCGCACCGGAAAGAACCTGCCGGTGAGCGCCAGCGAGGTGCGGGTGCAATTCCGCCCCACTCCTCATGTGCTGTTCGCCGCGCAATGCGAACAAAGACTGGATGCCAACGCTATCGCGCTGCGCCTGCAACCCGATGAGGGCATCTATCTGCGGTTCAACGGAAAAGTGCCGGGAACCAGCGTCCAGGTCCGGCCGGTGCGCATGCACTTCAGCTACGACGCTGAATTTGGCGCTTATACGCCCGAAGCTTACGAGCGCTTGCTGCTGGAGGCGATCACGGGGGATGCCACGCTCTTCATTCGGCGCGACGAGGTGGAAACCGCCTGGGGTATTGTGGATTCCCTGCGCCGCGCCTGGGACGCCCGGCCGCTGACGAACCGGGAGTTTTATTCCGCCGGCACCTGGGGTCCTGTGGCGGCGGACGATCTGCTGGCTCAGGCCGGCCACGCCTGGCATGAACCGGTGGTGTTCAATGGAAAACCCTGATTCCCAGCCCCAGTCCGCGGAAACGCGGCGCTTTGCCGATGCCGAGGCCCTGGCGGCGGCGGCGGCGGCGGAGTGGTGGGCCAGACTCGACGCGCCCCGCGCAGCCGACGGCACTTTCCGGATGGCGCTTTCCGGTGGACGAACGGCAGAGCCCTTGTTCTCCGCCTTTGTGAAGCTGGCGGCGGCCAGACCCGCACCGCTGGCGAACGCACACGTTTTTTGGGCCGACGAACGCTGCGTTCCTCCGGATGATCCCGAAAGCAACTACCAGCTGGCCGGGAAACACCTGTTGCGCCCGCTAAGCCTTCCAGAAGCAAACGTTCACCGTATCCCCGGAGAATTGCCTCCGGCAGATGCCGCGCGGCTCGCTTCCGCTGAACTGGACGCTTTCGCATCCAGCGAACGGCCGCTGCTCGATCTCGTTTTGCTGGGGATGGGGGAGGACGGACATGTGGCCTCCCTCTTTCCGGCAAACATGGAAACAGATCGCCGGATTGCCACGGCCTACCATCATGTCCGAGGCCCAAAGCCGCCGCCCGATCGCATCACGCTAGGCTATGGGTCCATCTTCGCCGCCAGGGAGGTTTGGGTCCTGATCTCCGGATCGGGCAAAGCTCAAATGCTCAGGTCGGTGCTGGGCGGCACCGCTGATGTCCCGCTCGCCCGGCTTCTCAAAAACCGAACGATTACCCGCATTTTCGCCGATTGTTTGTAAGCTCCTGTCCCTTAGTATATTACACAACCGCAATCGGTTCTCCAGGATTTTTCGCCTCGAAATCCGTCGGCAGAATTGCATCATTTTGGTAACTTTCTGCCTTGACCGCTGCTTTAGACGAGTGAATGCTTACCCGGTCTTGAAGGTTCGGCCACTGACCAAGGCCAGCGCTTAAAAGCGTTTCTTTGAAAAGATTTTGAACGCACCAGCTAGCGGATGAGTCGAAAATGTGTTAGCGCGATGATTTCGCTGTTCGTTTAGGGTTAGTATAGAGGTTTTGCTTGTAGTGCGGTTCGAACAGCGAGTAAATAGTTGGCCGCACTACCCTTCTGAGCGCCTGGGTGAAGGCGTATAAACCTCGTCACCACTAAGAGCCGGATTCGCATCCGGCTCTTTGCTTGTACGCCAGGCGAAGGTCAGCCGCCGCCTCCCGGAGCTCTTGCTGACTCGAAAAGGGCGTTGCCCGCTGCGTTGGCCGCGTCTAAACTGCCGGCTGGAATGAAACATCAACTCGACTTTGAAAAGCCGCTGCTGGAATTGCAGCGCAAGCTGGAGGAGCTGCGAAAGCACCCTCAGGCGCATGCGCTAGGCTTCAATGTCGATCTGGAAGTCGGACAACTCGAGAAAAGGCTCAATGAGCTGAAGCGCGAGACGTACGAGAACCTCAGCGCCTGGGATCGTGTCAAAATCGCCAGGCATCCCAAGCGCCCGTTCAGTCTGGATTACTTGCGCATCGCGTTCACGAATTTCACAGAATTGCACGGAGATCGACTGTTTGCCGAGGATCGGGCGGTGGTCGGCGGCTTCGCCACACTCGGAAACCACAAGGTGGTCGTCGTTGGCACTCAAAAGGGCCGTGACACCAAGGAGAACATCCTCCGCAACTTCGGCTCCGCACATCCCGAGGGTTACCGCAAAGCCCTTCGATTGATGCGTCTGGCCGAGAAATTTCGCCTGCCGATCATCTCGTTGATCGATACCGCGGGCGCATACCCCGGCATTGGGGCCGAAGAACGCCACATCGCCGAGGCCATCGCGGTGAATTTGCGGGAGATGATGACCTTCGAAACGCCCATCATTGCCGCTGTGATCGGCGAAGGCGGCTCCGGCGGCGCCCTCGGCATTGGCGTGGCCGACCGGGTGCTGATTCTTGAGAACTCGTATTACTCGGTGATCAGTCCGGAAGGTTGTGCCGCGATCCTTTGGAAAGATCGCGCGGCGGCCAGCAAGGCGGCGGAAGCGCTAAAAATCACCGCCAAACATCTCCTGGAACTCGGCCTGGTGGACGAGCTTATACCCGAGCCCTTCGGGGGAGCCCACGCGGATCCCGAAGCGACCGCCAGTAATCTACAAAGCGCTCTGTTAAAGCATTTGGAACAGCTCCTCGCGATGGCTCCCGAGCAACGACTTTTTTCTCGGTACCAGAAATTTCGCGCGTTTGGTCACTTCACCGAACCCCCGCCCGAAAGCGAAGATTCCGCGCCACTGGCCCCGGCGGCCGCTCCGCCGCGGGAAACCGCGCAGCCTTGAAATGTTGTATCCCCTCACCTTTTGCCCGATTTTCCACGAGCGGGTTTGGGGTGGCCGCCGGTTGGCGGAACTCTACGCCAAACCGCTTCCCGCCGGAAAGTTGATTGGGGAATCGTGGGAGATCAGCGATCGGCCGGAAGCTGCCAGCGTGATCGCCAACGGTCCCCTTGCCGGGCGCACCTTGCGCTGGCTAATGGAACACCATCGCGACGATTTGTTGGGAAAGGCGGCCGCCAGCTCGGGACGATTTCCCCTGTTGATCAAGTTGCTGGACGCGAGAGAGAAGCTCTCTTTGCAGGTTCATCCGCCCGCCGGAGCGGCGAACCTGCTGGGGGGCGAACCGAAGACAGAGCTCTGGTACATCGCGCAGGCCGATCCCGGCGCTGAATTGTTCGTCGGACTGCGGCGCGGCGTCACCCGGGATCTCTTCGCCTCCAGACTTGAGGACGGCACCGTCGCCGACTGTTTTCATCGGCTGCCGGTGCGCGCCGGCGACGTCATGTTTTTGCCCAGCGGCCGGGTCCATGCCATCGGCGCGGGCCTGGTTATTTTTGAAATCCAACAAAACTCGGATACGACCTACCGCGTTTTTGATTGGAACCGCGCGGGGCTGGACGGAAAGCCTCGTGAACTGCATTTGGACGAATCTCTGGCCAGCATCGATTTCAACGACTTCGAACCTCGCCTGGCGGCCAGCGCCTGGGAGTCTCAGGGCGCCTTTGAACGCCGTACGCTGGTCAGTGATCCCTTGTTCGCCATGGAAGCCTGGCGTTGCGGCGCCAACAATCAGCGAATCCGGTTTCCCGCCGGTCTGCGTGTCCTCGCGGTCGTCGAAGGCGGAGCGGCCTTGTCAGCGGGGGGCCGGACGCTCGAGCTCATCCCCGGCCAGTTCGCTCTGATTCCGGCCGTTTTGAACGAGACTGTTTTGCAAACCACAACCGCCTCCTCGGTCCTTCTCCTCGCCATTCCCGGGCAGGAACCCGGTTGAGACGCCGCGCCAT
>JBDHQH010000112.1:0-12276 GCA_039806935.1 Verrucomicrobiota bacterium | reverse complement strand
ACGAAGGGCCGGTTTGCAATTGGTGCGTCCGACTGTGCAAACGTTGCTGCGCCCGGGACGGGCGCACTCCCAGCTAGAGCGCGCCCGCGCGAAGTTGGAATGGATCGAGCCGGGCTGCACCCAGCCCCGACGGCGGCGTAAAAACGAGGAATAATATGTATAGCTATTTAAGGGACTATACACTAGCCCATCGGCTGATCCAGGAACTCCAACAATGTTGGGCCGCAGAGAATCTGACCGTCGAAGTGGCCATTGATGAATTAAGCAGCTTGTGCGTCACCCAGGTCGTCGTCAACGACACCGTCAAGGATCAGATAGTGCCCGAGGGCCGTGCTCAGGTGAAACGGCTGCTGGAGTTAGCCAAGGTCCAGATGTCGAAAAAACTCCGCTACAACGGAAGCACCGTAGCCACTAGGAAGCAACTCAAGGAATCGAGAACGAAGTGTTGTAAGCGTTGTAAATAAGCACGTCGCATCCAGAAACGCGATGGCGATGAAAAGGAACTTCCGTTCCAAAGGTCGGCAGCCGGCCGCGGGGGAACATGCGTGACCTCGTCCACCATGTTGGCGCCGGCACGTCAAAGAAAACTATCTTGGGGCCAGCTTCGCGCAAGGTGTGCAATCCCATCAGCCTGGCCCCGCATTCGCACAACCGACGAAAAGCGCCAAGCCGCTCGTCAGGGGCAGCCGCGTTCAGCGGAAAAATTCGGCTCCGGCCATTCTCGTGCGGGATCAGCTCGGCTGGAGTCTCGTGTTCCTTTACCAGTTCTACGGCACGCTCTGCAATTCGGCGGCGGTGAACGGCTGTGAGCGATTGCCGAGCTCGGCTCGGACTTTTTGCACCTGTTCGGGAGTAATCTCGGGCGCTTTGTTATCCCAGCTTTGGCGCATGTAGGTGAGCACCGCCGCCAAATCTTCGTCCGAGAGGGCCGCGCCCATGGCGGGCATGGCCAGATTCCATTCGGCGCCCTTGACCTGGAGCGGGCCGGTCAAACCCGCCAGCGGAATGCGGATCAGCCGCTCGGGGCTGCCCAGGACCCATTCCGAGCCGTGAAACGGCGGCGCCTGGTTCGGCTTGCCAGCGCCGTCAGTGTTGTGGCAGAGGGCGCACACGTTGTCGTACACGGCCTTGCCGCGAGCGAGGTCGGCGCCGCCGGTGGCGGGCTGGTACAGTTGCAAATCGGCCAGCGACCGGTAGGGGGGATAAACCTGCGCCTCAAACCAGCCGCCGTGCTGATCGAAGTAGTACATGCCCCAAAAGAGCAGCCCAAAAAGCAGCACAAAGACCCACACCGGCACCGGCGCCCGCCGGTCCCGCGGCTCGCGGTCTCCGGGCGTAATGGCTGGAAGAGGCGATGAGGAATTCATTTGGTCGAGGCGCCCGCGGCGGACGCAGCGTTCGTCGGAGCCGGAAGCGGCGCGGTCAGCGGGGCGGCAAAGAGCGGGGCGTCCGCCCGGAGGCTCAGCAAATAGGCGGCCAAGGCGCGCGCCTCGGGGCGCGGCACGATTTCGTAGCCCGGCTCGGGGGCGTACGCCGGGGGCAGGCGCAGGGCCTCGGGCGACGGCGCTTTTCCGAGCTTGCGCCGTTCAAAAAGAAAGCGATGGGGCGGCATGGTCGAATCCGCCACTTCCGCGCGCGGCGCGTAGAGATGACGGTAATGCCAATTCACATCGGGCAGCCGCCCGCCGACGTTGGCCAGGTCGGGTCCGACACGCTGATCCCCCGGCAGCACCGGGTCGTCATAAATGAAGTCCTCCGCCACCGTGCGGCGTTTGCCCCATCCGCGAGCGATGTCCGGGCCGGTGGGAACGATCCCCACCTGCGCCTTGGCGCCGGCGGCGGTCAATCGCTTCTGCGCGCCCTCCGCGGTTTCCTTATCTTTCACCCGCAACCAGGTTCGCGGCAGGGAATCAAGCAACCGCTCCGCCGCTCCGGATCCCAAACCCGGCTGGAGCGCTCCGAGGACCTCGGCGACCGCCGCGCGGTTGGTGCCGGCAGCGGTTAATTCGACCTCGAACACGGTGCCCCGCTGGCCGACCTGCTGGCTGTGGCAGACCGCGCAGCCATTCGCGCGATACACCTGCAGTCCCTGGGCAGCCTCGCCCGGGCGCGCCAGCGGGTAGGTCACTCCGGTGAGGGTGTTGGTCTGCGGCAGCGAGCCGAGTTGCACCATCGGCGCTAGCACAAACTGAAACCACGACGCGGCCAACGCAAAAAAGGCGGCCAGAAAAATCAGCGGTCCGTAATTCATGCGCGCACCTCCGCGGGACGCGTCTCCGCCGTGGCCTCCGCGAGGGCCGTCATCGCCAGCCCCTTGCACAGCCGTGCCACGAGGCTCCCCAGATTCACCAGAAACACGAGGTGACCGAGCGCCAGCAGCAGTTCGCCGATGGTGCTGATCCGCAAAAACATCAGCGTGGATTTAACCACCGCCAGGAACGGGATGGCGGGGTCGCTCTCCCGCGCGGCCTCCAGCCAGCCGCCAGCCGCCCAGGGCGCCACGATGAGCGCCCCGCCCAGCAGCGCCAGCCAGAAATGCGCCCGCACCAGTGCCGGGAACGGGAAATCTCTGCCGGCCAGACGGGGCAAAATCGTGTACGCCGCGCCAAACATGGCCATGGCAAAAAAGAGATACAACCAGCACTGCGCGACGGCCGGCGCAAACCAGGTGAGATGGAGCAAGCCCCCCGCGTCAAATAGAACACCCAAAATGCGCAGCGCCAGCGCCACGGCGAAGCCCGGAATCGCCGCCTGAAAAAACGGCTGGGCGACCGTTTGCCTCAGCAGCGAACAACGACCCCGCAAAGTCCCGTGCAGATTCAGCATCACGGTGAGGAGCGGCAGCACCAGCAAGACCGTGGCCACCCGGCTCCAGACGGTGATCCAGGCGGGCAGCGGCGCCAGCGCCGGCGCCACGGCCCACGAGCCGAACAGGGTCAGCGTCCAGAAGGAAAAAATCGCCAGATAACGGCTGTGCAACTCTCCGCCGGCGGCCTGGGGCACAAAGTAAAACAAGCCGGCCAGCCCCACCAGGCCGAACCATACGGTGAGCAGATTGGCGGAATACCACCAGGCGATCAAAGGCTGCAAAACACCCCGCGCCGGCCCTAAAACCACCAGCATTTGCGCCGTCGAGTAAATCCACGGGAACCAAAACAGGGCGGTCAGCAGAAACCATTGCGAAACATACACCTCGCGCTCGCGGCGCTGGCGAAACGCCAGCACCCCCGAGGCTGCCATCAGCACGTAGCCGATGAAAATCAACCCGGCCGCGTACGAGGGAAATTCCAGGGCCGGAAAACCTGTGCTGTCCCCCGAGAGAATGCCGCCCACTCCGGCCGCCACCCCGAGGTTCCAGAAAAAGGCGCCGGCCATCACCAACCCGGGCCAGGCCAAGGCAGTGCGGCCCAACCGCGCCATCATCCAAAGCGTCATCGCCAACCCCGCCTGCATGCCGAAACCGTAAAGGAACGCGCCGCCCGCTGCCGGGCGGATCCGCCCGTAGGTCAGCCAGGCGGGATCAGCCAGAAAATTCGGGGTGTGAAACTTGATCGACGCCAGCAGCGCCAAGACGGAGCCGAACAGCAGCCACAGGGCGGCCGCCAGAAACAACGCCAGCCCGGGCAACCGGCACGAAAGATCGGTCGCCGAGGCCCCGGAGGCCGGCAGGGGTGTGGATGCGCGAGGCTGACTCATCCGCGGCGGGTCACTCGAACTCACTGGGTTTTTCCGGGGCCTTGGGCGGCGCGGCGGTGGCCTTCTCCACCCGGGCGATGAGATTCGAGCGGCCGGCGGCCGGGTTGCGCCACTCGCGCTCGACGAGATTCATCGCCTCCTCGATCGGCAGGCGCACCACGCCTTTGGCTGGATCGACCCAGCCCACCGTGTGCAAAACCGCGGTGTTCTCCGCCTGCAACTCCGCCAGCGCCTTGGCGCGGATCGCCGCGCGATCTTCGCCCAGGGGCGCCGGACGGGTGTAATGGCGCATGGCCCAGACCAGTCCGGCCACGATCAGAAACGTACCGGCGATTCCGGCCACCCAGGCCAGGGCGTTGCGCGGGGGAGGGTTGGGTTGTTCGTTCATCGATTACCTCCGGGGGCGGGCGGCGCGTCCGGCAAATCACCCACTTCCGCGAGTTCGCCGCCGGAAATCTGGGTGGGCACGGGATGATAAAAACCCATCGCCTCCACCAGGCGCGGATCTTTCAGCGGGTACGGCGGGTGACTCGCGTAAGCCGCAAGGAACCGCGTCGTCAGCAAGCCGCCCATGAACGCCGCGCACCCGGCGCTGATCCAGATCCAATTCGGCGTTTGGGCCGGGAAACGCAGATGCAACACCGGCATGATATTGAAAATAAGGTCGAACCAGTGCATCAGCCAGACCCAGCCGCAGAGGGGCAGCATGAAGGCAAAGACGCTCTTCACGTCGATGCGCAGCAAAGCCAGGAAGGGGACGAAGAAATGCCCGAAAATGATCACCATGCCCACCCAGAACCACGCGCCCCGCTCGCGCACCACATACCAAAAAGTCTCCTCCGGCATGTTGCCGTTCCAGATGATGAAATACTGCGCGAAATGGATGTAGGCGTAGAACACCGTGAAGGCAAACAGCAGCGAGCCGATGAAATAATATTGGTGCTCGTGCAACACCTCCGAGAGCACCCGCTGGCGGTCCAGCACCATCGTGATTACGTAGGCGGTGCCGAGCGCCAGCCAGACGCTGCCGGCAAAGTAATAGACCCCGTACATCGTCGAAAACCACTCGTATTGCAGCGCCTTCATCCAGAGGATCGCCCCCATGGTCAGAGTCAGGGCGTACAGCACAATCCCCACGGACGAGTAAAACCGCATTTTATACGTCGGCCCGGCTCCGCCGGTCTCGTCCTGCCGCAACGACCAGTAACGCAGGCGGTTGGCCAGCCACCACCAAATCAGGAAGCAACCGGCCGACGTCAGATAAAAGCCGGGGACGGTGAACAGCGGCAGCTTGGCCCGCAAGGCGTGATCCACCCCCGGATTTTCTCCCATCCAGTCGTACAGCGTCGGCGCCAGGATCGCCACCGGGAGGAACAGGAGCAACATCCAGGGAAACACCAGGTTGGCGAGGTGCTCGCAAAACCGGCGGATCGGCACCGACCAGCCAGCGTCGAACAAATGGTGCATCAGCACCAAAAACATCGCCCCCAGGCAGAGGCTCAGGAAAAACATGAAGGCCAGCAGCCAGGAGAACGCGAATTGCGTCCGGCTCACCAGCAAACCGGCCAGGGCCACCGCACCGCCGCCAACCATGAGCAGCGACGGCACGCTGCGCCAGCGGGAGAGATCCAGCGGGGCGTTGGGAGCCGCGGGTTGTCGAATCATAGGTTTACTTGTTTAGCTTCGCCCGCAACGGCTGCGGAAGATCGTCGATTTCGCCCAGGCGAGCCAACTGCAAGGCGCGCAAATACGCGATGATCGCCCAGCGATCCGCGACCGGCACGTTTGGCCCATAGGCGCCCATCAGGTTGCGCCCGTGGGTGATCACGTAAAACAACTCCCCGTCCGCCAGCTCGACAATCCGCTTGTCGTGCAGATTGGCCACCACGGCCATCGCGCCAATTTTTTTCGTGATCCCGTTCCCCTCGGCGGTCGCCCCGTGGCAGGGCGAGCAATAAATGGTGAACCGCTGCTGCCCCCGCTTGAGCAACTCGGCGGTGATCGGCACCGGGGCGTTCTCGATGAAGTTGGTCGTGCCTGTGACGCAACCGGTGTTGTAAGGAGCGTCCTCGAATGGAAACACCGGCCCCGCGGAGGTGGGCGCCGCCGCGTCCCGCGGAACCGTGCCGGGCACCGCCAGTTGCGAGCTCAGCCGGTTCGGGAAAAAGGTGTTCGGCTTCTGCGGCCGCAGCTTCGGCTGAAATTCCATATCCGGGAAAATATACAGCGGAGGCTTGCGGAAAGGCGTGCCGCGAAACCCGAGCACGCCCAGCACCGAGAGGAGCGCCGCCGCGAGGATAAGCAAGAAGTATCGCATTTTATTCCTCCACCACCTCGATGTGTTTGCTGCCGGCGGCCTCGAACAAGCGGCGCACCTCGGGCTCGGCGTACTGCGGATCTGCGCACTCGATCACCACGAAAAAGCGGTCGTGCGTGACCAGCGAAAAGCGCCGGTTTTTGAGCAGCGGATGATGCAGCCGGGGCAGGCGGTTCAGAAAGAGCATCCCCAAGAGGGATCCAAAGGCCCCGAATAGAATGGTCAGCTCATACGAGGGCGGAAACGCCGCGAACGGACTGAACATCGGCTTGCCGCCGATGACAATCGGGTAATCGAAGGCGTTCATGAACCAGATCATCAGCATCCCGCAGGTATAGCCCGTCGTCCCGCCGATGAAGGCGAACCAGCCCACCTTCGAGTTCTTCAACCCCATCGCCTTGTCCATCCCGTGGATGGGGAACGGGGTGAAGACATCCCAGCGCCGGAAACCGGCGTCGCGCACCTTCTCCGCCGCGTGCAGCACGCTGGCCGCGGTGCGAAATTCGGCAATCATTCCGTAAGCTTTCAAGCGGCCTCCTCCGGAATCGGTTCAATGCGCCTGGCGCCGCCCAGCGGATGATGCGGGTCGGACTGCGGCGTCACGCCTTTGACCTCGGAAATGGCGATCATCGGCAGGAAACGGATGAACAGCAGGAACATGGTAAAAAACAAACCAAAGGTGCCGACGAAGGTGCCAATATCCACCCAGGTCGGCCGGTAATAACCCCAGCTTGAGGGAATGAAGTCCCGGTGCAGGCTGATCACGATGATCACGAACCGCTCGAACCACATCCCGATGTTGACCAGGATGGAGATGATGAACACCACCACCAGATTGTGGCGCAAACGCCGGAACCAGAACAACTGCGGCACCAGCACGTTGCAGCTCACCATCATGATCCAGGCCCACTGGTAAGGACCCAGCGCGCGATTCATGAAATGAAAACTCTCGTTCGGGTTGCCGCTGTACCAGGCGATGAAAAACTCCATCGCGTAGGCGTAGCCCACGATCGAGCCGGTCGCCAGCGTCACTTTGCACATGATGTCAATGTGCCGCATGGTGATGATGTCCTGCAGCTTGAACATCGAGCGCAGCGGAATCAGCAGCGTCAAGACCATCCCAAATCCGGAGAAAATGGCGCCCGCCACAAAATACGGAGGGAAAATCGTGGTGTGCCAGCCGGGCAACTGCGAGACGGAGAAGTCGAGGGACACGATCGAATGCACGGAGAGCACCAGGGGCGTCGAGAGTCCGGCCAGCAGGAGATACGCCTTCTCGTAATTGCTCCAGTTCCGGTTCGAGCCGGTCCAGCCGAGCGCCATCAATCCATAGACAAATTGGCGGAACCGGCTCTTCGCGCGGTCGCGCAGCACCGCCACATCGGGGATCAGGCCCATGTACCAAAACAACACCGAGACCGTGAAATAGGTCGAGACCGCAAAGACGTCCCACATCAGCGGCGAGCGAAACTGCGGCCAGATCGAATTCGAGGTGGGAATCGGGAACAACCACCAATCATACCAGGCGCGCCCGACGTGCAGCGCGGGATAAATACCGGCGCACATCACCGCGAAAATGGTCATGGCCTCGGCCGCGCGGTTCACCGCCGTGCGCCAGCGCTGCCGCAGCAGGAAGAGAATGGCTGAAATCAACGTGCCGGCGTGGCCGATGCCGATCCACCAGACGAAGTTCACGATGTCCCAGGCCCACATCACCGGCCGCATGTTGCCCCAAACGCCCACCCCCGTGGAAATCTGGTAGATCAACATGAAGCCGAGCATCCCGAGGGCCATCAAACTCGGGAGGAACAGCGCCCACCACCACAGCGGCGCCCGCCCTTCGCTTAAAGAGCAAACCCGGTCGGAAATCCAGGCGAACCCGTGATAATTCGCCACCAGCGGTTGGCGTTCGAGCTCGGCCGGCGGCGTCGGGATGTTCGCCGGCAAGGTATAGGCTTGCGGAGCGCCCATTAGTGCGCCTCCTTCCCGGCTGGCGCCGCGGCGCCGGCGGGCTCGCCGCCATGCTCCTGTTTAAACGGATCTCCCATTTTGTGTTCGAATTCCTGAAAGGTCAGCGGCGCCTCATAATAATCGGGCATGGCCTCGTTCGGGTTGCGCACCCGCGCCAGATACGTCAGCCGCGGCCGCGTGAACAGCGATTCCAGCGCCGGGTAATCGCGGTCCAGCCGTTTGCGCCTCGAAACGCGGCTCGCCGGATCGTTGAGGTTGCCGAACACGATCGCATCCGCCGGACACGCCTGCGCGCAGGCGGTGGTGAAGGAATCACTCGGCACCACGACGTCCCCCGAGGCGCCCGCCTGGACTTTTTGCGCGATCTTGGCCGCCTCGATTCGCTGCAGGCAGAAGGTGCATTTCTCCATCACTCCGCGCATCCGCACGGTCACCTCCGGGTTCTTGATCAGCCGGATCATGTCCCACTCGTCCTCGGGCCGCCTGGCCAGCGGACCGAGATACAGCTTCTCCAGCGGGCGCTTGTTGTAATCGAAGAAATTAAAACGCCGGACCTTGTACGGGCAGTTGTTCGAGCAGTAGCGCGTGCCCACGCACCGGTTGTAGGTCATCACGTTCAGGCCCTCCTGATCGTGGGACGTGGCGTTCACCGGGCAGACGTTCTCGCAGGGCGCCGCTTCGCAATGCTGGCAAAGCATCGGCTGGGTCACCGCCTGAGGATCATCGATCCACTTCTGGTATTGCAGCTCGTAATCCCTCGCAAAAGCCTTCAGCCGGTTCTCCTCCGAAGGGGCGCCCGCGTAATACCGGTCAATTCGCAGCCAGTGCATCTCGCGGCCGCGGCTGACCTGCTCCTTGCCCACGATCGGCACGTTGTTCTCGCTCTGACAGGCCACCACGCAGGCGGCGCAGCCCACGCACTTGTTCAAGTCGATCGACATGCCCCACTGGTGCAAACCCTTTTTCTTGAGCTGCTCGAATGGGTTCGGATACAGCGACTCGACCACGTTGGGCTCCTGCAAATTCATCTGATGCGCAAAATGCGGATGCTCGCGATATTGCTTCAGATTGGCCTCGCGCACGATGTTGCGCCCCTCGAGCGACCAGTGGGATTGCGTGCAGGCCACGGGGTAGGTGCGGCTCGTGCGGGCGATTTTCGCGCCGGTCGCGTAATGCGGCGCCTGGGTGGTCCGCAGGGGATACACATCGAACCCCGTGTTCCGCCCCACCCGGCCCGGACGTTGTCTTCCGTACCCCAGCGCCAGCCCCAGCGAATAGTCCGCCAACCCCGGCTGCACCCAGATGGGTCCCGAAATCTTCCGTCCGTCCAGGGAAATCTCGACCACCTCGGAATTCGCGACCCCCAGCTCCTGCGCGGTCTTGCGGCTGATCAGCACCACGTTGTCCCACACCACCTTGGTCACCGGATCCGGCAGTTCCTGCAGCCAGCCGTTATTGTTGTAACGGCCATCATCCACACTGTAATCACGGTGGAAGACCAGCTCGAGATGATCCTTGTCCGGCGCGGGCGCCGGAGCTTCCCGCAGTCCGGCGGCCACCACCCCGGCGTTTAACTTTACGTTTACCGCCGGCGCCGCGGAACCATCGAGAAAACCATCGTGCAGGAATTTGCGCCAGCGCGCCTCGGATTGCTCAACCGCTTGCTGCCCGGCGAAAGTCTCGCGCGTGATGGAATAAGCATCCGGCGATTTCAACCCGGCCAGGCGGCCGAGCACCTCCAACTCGGTCCAGCCGCCAAACAGCGGCGCGATCAACGGCTGCACAGGCGCCAGCGTGCCGTCCCAGGTGCGCGCGTCACCCCATGATTCCAAATAATGCGCGGCCGGAAAATGCCAGTTCGAGCGCAGGAACGTCTCATCTTCGTAGAAGCCCAGCCGCACCACCGTTTTCGCTTTGCTTTGCTGAGTCGGCCAATCGAGATCCGCGGGCGCGGTGTAGCAGGGATTCCCGCCCAGGATCACCAGCGTCTCCACCCGCCCCGCGCCCAGCTCCCGGGCCAGCTCCGGCAAATCGCCCGGAGCGGCTGCCGGGGTGGAAATAAACTGCACCGTCCGGCCCACGTTGCCCAGCGCCGTGTTGATGGCGCAGGCCAGCAAATGCACCGCCCGGGGCTGCCGATGGCCGGCCATCACCAGGCTCCGGCCCCGGTGCGCCTTCAAGTCGTCCGCGCAAGCCGTGATCCACTTCGGGTCCACCCCGGCCGGCGCCGGCCATTGGCTGCCGTCCACTCCCTCGGCGCCTGCCGCTTTCGCGATCGCCAGCGCCAGTGCCATGATCTGCGACCCGGCGATGCGCAGCCGGTGATCCGCCTGAAAGCCGGTCACCGTCATCAGGCTTTCCGCCAGATAAAGCCGATTCAGCGAGTCTTGAGGACTTTCAATCGTTCGGCGCTGCGCGAACTGCTGAATGTGTTTTTGCACATCCTCCTCGTCCCCGAGAAAGTCGCAGTCCAGCGAAAGCACGACATCAGCCCGGTCCAGGTGATACAACGGTTTGACCGGCTGGCCAAACGCCAGCGAGGCGGCTTCCTCAGCCGCGCGCAGACCCACCGGGTCGTGGAAATACCATTTTGCCTGCGGACATTGTTGCGAAATGATTTCCGTCAGCCGCTGGCGCGAGGGCGAGGTGTCCGGCTCCAGCAGAAAGGCCACGCCCCGGCCCTGGTTTTGCCGAAGCTCCCCGGACAACCGCGATAAAAAATCGATGGCCGCCTCGGCGGTGGAATTCTCTCCATTCAACGCGAACCGCGCAGCGCGATCCGGGTCATACAAATTCAGAATCGAGGCTTGCGCGTAGCGGTCGGTTCCCCCCCGGCTGCCGGGATGCAGCGCGTTGCCCTCGATTTTGGTCGGCCGGGCCTCATGCGACTTCACCACCAGCGGCAGCGCGCTGCCGCGCGTCGGCATGGCCGTCGCGTAATATTGCGGCACCCCATGCACGTACTGCTCGGGCAAATGGCTGTAAGGCTCGATTTTCTGCAGCGGCCGGCGGCAACCGGTCAACCCCACTCCCGCCAGCAAAAAGCTGGCGGACATGATCTTCATGAACCGCCGCCGCGAGACCGGGTCAAACCACTCCGAGGCGCCCTCGGGGAATTCCCGCTCGATCCACTGGCGAAATTCCGGACTATCCGAGATTTGATCCAGGCTCTGCCAGTAAACCCGGCCGTTCTCAGTCTGGGGTGGGGAGGGAGGGGAGGGTTTCATCGATGACACGCCGAGCACGTCTGGAGCGATTCCACTTTCCATTGCGCCATGGCTTTGCGGCCGAATTCAAGTTGCTGCTCCGGCGAGGCGGGCTTCCAGTCCAAATCAGTGACTTTGTCCAGCGGGCGCAGCTTCGTCTCCGGATGCCGGTGGCAATCCAGGCAGAAGGTCATGCTCAAAGGCTGATAGTGATACACCTCGTCCATGTGGTTGACCGGACCATGGCACTCCACGCAACTGATCCCGCGCCGCACATGCACGGAATGGTTGAAATAAACATAATCAGGCACGCGATGAATCTGGATCCAGGGGATCGGCTGGCCGCTCTGCGCGCTCTGCCGCACCAGCTCCAGCCGCGGATCATCTTTCAGGACCTGATTGTGACAGTTCATGCAAGTGCTGGCCCCCGGAACCGCCGAATACCAGGACTCCTCCACCGTGGTGTGGCAATACCGGCAATCGATGCCCAATTGGCCCGCGTGCGTGGCATGCGAGAAAGCCACCGGCTGGATCGGTTGGTAGCCGACCCGCGAGTACTTGGGCGTGAGGTAATACCAGGCGCCGGCGACCACCGCGCCAGCGCCGAGCACCGCGCCGATGATCACCATCACCGGCAGTCGATTCGTCCACTTGGGAAAAATAGCTGACATGAACTAACAGTCCGACAAATCTGGCGCCGCGCCGGCTCGGCCGGGTTCATCCTCCGATCCCGTGCCCGCCAGGCGCATCATCTCAAAGGGCGTGGATTGTTGCTAAATTCTGCTCCACGTCAATTGTTATCTTCACCGCAAAATAAACCCACTCGCACTCCCCGCCCTCACACCGGCCATGCCCTGGGGCCAGCGCCGGCGCGCTCTTCCTGTTTCCGCAAGCGATGATTCTTATCATCGGCTGGGCTTATGTCAATCCTCAGTCAATCCGTCGCATCAGCAAAACCAACCCGTGCGGCTCGGCCCTGGGCAACAGACCCTATTCCCGCGCGCGTTCGCCTCAAGAATGGTTGCGGCATGCAAGACAAGATCGGGGATGGAGTCAATGTCGAATTTGAGCGGTTGATGGAGGATC